>NZ_JAWSTH010000001.1:0-272288 GCF_033542075.1 Conexibacter stalactiti | reverse complement strand
GCCCGGCCGCGTCCCGGCGGCCGGCCGCAGCCGGCAGCGCCGCTGCGCGCCTCCGGCGGCGCCGCGCGCGGCGTGCCCGCGCCGGAGGAGGAGAAGCCGCACGGCCGTCGCCGCCTCGCGGCCGTCCTCTTCGTCGTGCTCGCGCTGGTCGTCGTCGGCGGCGGTCTCTACGCCGCCGGGGTGATCGGCGGCGGTGACGACGCCGACAGACAGACCGCGGTCGTCAGACCCGAGAGCAGAACGAGAAGAAGCGCGACCAGAAGAGCGTCGACGCAGAGAGCGCAGACGCCCTCCGTCCAGCCGGCCGACATTCGCGTCACGGTGCTCAACGGCACCGGCGTCACAGGTCTCGCCAGCAGAGTGCTCGCAGAGCTGACGGCAGCCGGCTACCCGGAGGGCGCGGCCGCCGACGCCGGCGACTCCGCCCGCACCGTGACGGTCGTCGAGTACCGCAACGGCAGAGAGGCGTACGCGAGAGCAGTCGCCAGAACGCTCGGCCTCTCCGACGACGCGATCGACGCGATCCAGCCGTCGTCGGAGACCGCCTGCGCGGCGCCGACCGGCTCGTGCACGGCGGACGTCGTCGTCACCGTCGGCGCCGACAGGCAGTAGTCCGCGGTTGACCCGCGCCGCCCGGATCGTCTTCGCGCTGCTCGTCGTCGCGACGCTCGGCGCGTTCGTCGTCACGCAGAAGCTGAAGTCGACGCCGCCGCTGATCGTGCGGCCGGAGGTCTCCGTCGTCTTCTCGCCGGCCTCCGACGATCCTGACAAGCCGCGCCGCGCGAAGATCTCCTTCTGGCTCGTCAACGCCGACGACGTCTCGATCTCGATCGTCGACGACGAGGGCAGAATCGTCGCGACCGTCGCCGACGGCGTCAGCGTCCCGCGCAAGGTGCGCGAGAAGTGGTTCTGGGACGGCCGCGTCAGAGACGGCGGCGTCGCCCCCGACGGCTATTACAAGGTCCGCGTCGCGCTGCTGCGGCAGGGCCGCACGATCGACCTGCCCGACATCGAGATCGCCGTCGACACGAAGCCGCCGAAGCCGCGCGTCGTCTCCGTCGAGCCCGAGGGCGACAGCGGCCCCGCCTTCCTGCCGCAGAGAGACGTCGACGCCGTCACGGTCGCGATCAGAGGGACCGAGGGGCGCAGAGCCGAGCTGCAGGTGTGGCGGACCGACGTCGAGCCGGCGCGGATCGTCGAGCGGGTCGCGATCGACCAGCGCCAGGCGTCGGTCACCTGGGACGGCACGATCGACGGCAGCCCCGCCCCGGCCGGCACGTACCTGATGGGGCTGGAGGCGGCCGACCGCGCCGGCAACGCCGGCACCTTCCCGGCCGCGCTGCCGCCCAGAACGGGCGCCGTCAGAGGCCGCGCCGGCGTGACGATCCGCTACCTCGCCGCCGCCCCGCCGATTGCTCCGGTGCAGGCCGGGAGAGTGACGACGGTGCGCGTCGACGCGCGCGGCCGCAGATACACGTGGGCGCTGCGGCGCTACGGCGAGCCGCAGGTGCTGGCGCGCGGCAGAGAGAGCGATTCGAGACTGCGGCTGCGGGCGCCGCGTGGGCAGGCCGGACTGCACGTGCTGACGATCGCGACGAGAACGCACCGCACGCAGGTGCCGCTCGTCGTCTCCGCGCCGGTCGACCGGCGCGTGCTCGTCGTGCTGCCCGCGATCACGTGGCAGGGGCTCAACCCCGTCGACGACGACGGCGACGGGATGCCGAACGTGCTGACCGCTCGCGGTCGCGACGCAAGCGTGCTGCTCGGCCGCCCGCTCGCGCACGGCATGCCGGCCAGCGTCGCGTCGCAGGAGGGCGCGCTGCTGCGCTTCCTCGACGACAACCTGCTGCGCTACGAGCTGACGACCGACGCGGCGCTCGCGAGCGGCGAGGGACCGCCGCTCGACGGCTACCGCGGCACGCTCTTCGCCGGCGACTCGCGCTGGATCACCCCGCGGCTGCGGCGCGACCTGCGCAGACGCGTCGAGGAGGGCGGCCGCGTCTGGTCGCTCGGGACCGACTCGCTGCGCCGCGGCGTGCGGCTCGACGACGGCCTCCTGAGCCGTCCCAGCGCCGCCGCCGCGACCGACGCGCTCGGCGCCCGCCCGCGCCAGCCGCTGGTCGAGGCGCCGCCCGGCGAGACGGTCGCGCTGACGACGACGCTCGACGGCCCGATCTTCGCCGAGACGGGCGGCTACTTCAGCGGCTACGACCGCTACGAGGCGCTCGCCTCGGTGCTGCCGTCGGCTGAGTACAGCGCCACCGCCGGTCCCGAGAGCGACGCCGAGACGGTCGTGATCGCCTCCTGGAGACTCGGCGAAGGCTTCGCCGTCCACACCGGCCTGCCGCAGCTCGCCCAGCTCGCCGCCGACGGCGACAGCGGCGCTGGCGAGCTGATCCGCTCCATCTGGGCGACGCTGGCGCAGTAGGCGGCGCGGCGGTTTCCGCCTGCCGTCAGTTGACCGACGGGTCGAGCGGCATCCGCGCGACCAGCGCGAATCTCCCGCCCTTGCGCGTCAGCACCTCGACCCACAGCTCCTCGGGATCGGCGCTGAACAGCTCCTGCGGCAGCGGCGGCTCGACGATCCAGTCCTCCCGCTCCAGCTCCTCGTCGAGCTGGCCGGGGCCCCAGCCGGCGTGCCCGGCGAAGACGCGCATGTCGCGCGTGGCGTCGCGCGAGGTGGCGAAGTCGGCCTCGGCGGAGAGGAAGCCGACGTCGTCCCTGACCAGCAGCCCGGCCGCCTCCGGCTGTTCGAAGGATGCGAGCACGATCACGGCCGACGGCTGCACCGGCCCGCCGATGTAGATCGGCTCCTCGGCCTCGACCAGCTCTTCCAGCTCCGGCGCGCTCTCGGCGACCGTCGTCGTCGCGGGACGGTTGAGCACCAACCCCATCGCGCCGTCCTCGTTGTGCTCGGCAACGAGCACGACCGTACGCGCGAAGTTGGGGTCCTGCAGTGACGGCGAGGCGAGCAGCAGCTTGCCCTTCAACGACTCCATCCCTTCATTCTGGCGCACCTGCGCCGACCGTCCAGGGCCGCTCTGGACGAGCACCGCCGACAGGCGGTGCGGCTCAGCCGGAGAACTCCGCCACGCCGAGCCGCTCCAGTCGCTCCCACAGCGGCTCGTTGCGGTCGAAGGCGTCGGCCGCGGGGTCCTCGGCACGGCCGGCGGCGTCGTCGGGCGCGAACGCGAACGTCGCCTGTGCGGTCGCCTCGACGGCCGCCTCCGCGCGCCACAGCTCAGCCCCCTCGTGACGCAGCAGCAGCCCTTGCGCGAGCGGCAGCTGAAGCGCGTCGTAGAGCACCACGACGCGCACCGGGCCCGGCAGCTTCAGCCGCTTCGCCTGCCGCACGCCGACCCCGAGCGCGAGCGAACCGGGCAACCGGCCGATCCGCTGCCATGACACACGCGGCGGCTCCAGCGCCAGCACGCGCGGCGCGCGCAGCAGGTCGCGCGCGTGCTCGGCATGGTCGAAGCGCTCCAGCGGGACGGGCAGCAACAGCAGCGCGAGCGGCTCTTCGAGCGGTTCGACCATGAACCTCCGGGACGCTACCGAGTACCGTCCTGCGCCGTGCACGGCTTGCTCAAGCGCCTCCTCACGACGACCGTCGCCTATCAGGTCGGCGACCTCGTCTCGAAGGTCTTCGCGGTTGCGCTGCTGCCGGTCTACACGCGGCACGTCAGCGAGGCCGACTACGGCATCGCCGAGCTGCTGATGACCGCGATCGTGCTGGTCAGCATCCTCGTCCGCTTCGGGATCGGCGAGGCGCTCGTGCGCTACCACTACGTCGACGAGGACCAGCAGCGGCGGGACGCGCTGGCGCGCCGCGCCGTCGGCTTCCTGCTCGTCGCCACGACCGTCGTGGCGATCCCGCTGGCGCTGCTCGCCGCGCCGCTGTCGGAGATCGTGATCGACCGTCGCGACCCGGCCGTCTTCCGCGTCGCCGTGCTCGGCCTGTGGGCCTTCACCAACCTCGAGCTGGCCTACGCGCTGCTGCGCGTCGACGAGCGCGCGAAGGCGTACGCGATCACGACGCTCTCCAACGTCCTGCTGACGATCTCGCTGACCGTCTTCCTCGTCGTCGTCAACGACGAGGGCGCCTTCGGCCTGCTGCTCGGCAACTACGGCGCCTCCGCGGTCGTGCTGCTGGGGCTGTGGTGGACGCTGCGCAGACGGCTGCTGCCGCGTCGCGGCGGCGCCGACCACCCCGGCCTGCACTCGCTCAGAGCGCTGCTGAGATTCGGCTTCCCGACGGTCCCGGCCGATGCCTCCGTCTACGCGCTCAACCTCGTCGACCGCTACTACATCTTCCACAAGTACGGAGCGGCGACCGCCGGCCTCTACGCGCTCGCGGTCAAGCTCGCCGGCACGGTCGCCTTCGTCGTGCGCGCCTTCCAGTACTCGTGGCCGCCGCTGGCCTACTCGATCAAGGACGACGACGAGGCGGCGCGCTTCTACGCCTTCGTCGCGACCTACTACCTGCTGCTGACCGGCTGGGCGGTCGGCGGGCTGCTGCTGCTCGGCCGCTGGCTGACGAGACTGCTGGCGGCGCCCGACTTCTACGAGGCGCACGTCGCGATCCCGTGGCTGGCGCTCGGCTGGGCGCTCTACGGCCTGTTCGTGATCTTCGTCGTGATCGCCGGCCGTGCCGAGGTGACGACGCGCAACTTCCCCGCCGCCGCGGTCGGGCTGGCGGTCAACGTCGTGCTGCTGCTGGTGCTGACGCCGCACTTCGAGCTGGCCGGCGCCGGCCTCGCGCTGGCCGGCGCCTACGTCGCGATGCTGATCGTGATGCGGCTGCTGACGCGCAACCTCTTCCGCGTCGACTTCGAGTGGCTGCGCGTCGCGCAGATCGCGCTCGCCGTCGGCGGCGGCGCGGCGCTCGGCGAGCTGCTGCTGCCGACGTCCGGCGCCGTGGGGTTCGTGGCGCGCGCCGCCGTCTTCGTCGTGCTGCCGCTGCTGCTCGTCCCGCTCGGCTTCTACCGAGCGCAGGAGCGCCAGCTTCTGCGGGCGATGGTCGTGCCCGTGATCCGGCTGCTGCCGGGTCGCCGTAATCGCTGAGAGACATGACCTGCACGGATGCGGACCGGACCGCGCCCGACGGCGCGCGGCCGATGACGGCTGCCGACGGATCGGTGGAGCCTCCCACGGAGCTGGAGCTGGCGCTTGGGATCGCGCGCCAGCTGGCGACCGGATCCGACGTGCGCCGACAGGTCTGCGACGCCGCCCGCGCGGGCGCCGGGGCGGACTGGGCCGCGCTCGTCGAGCGCGAGGGCGAGGCGCTGGTGATCACCGCCGCCGACGGGCTGCTCGAGGGCGTCGTGCGGGCGCGGATCGAGCCGGGCACCGGGGGCGTCGGCCGCGCCTTCGCCAGCGGACAGCAGCGCTTCTCCGCCGACGCGCGCGCCGACGGCGTGCTCGACGCGCGCCTCGTGCATGCGACCGGCACTGGCGCCGTCCTGCACCAGCCGCTGCGCCACGGCGGGGAGACGCTCGGCGTGCTCGCGGTCGGCTGGAGCAGACCGCGGCGGCGGCCGCCGCTGGCCGTGCGGCGGCTGCTGGAGCTGCTGGCGCTCGACGCCGCGATCGCGATCGAGCGCGAGCAGCTGGTCGCTCGGCTGGCGGCCGAGGCTCGCACCGACGCGCTGACCGGCCTCGCGAACCGGCGCGCGTGGGAGGAGTCGGCGCCGCGTGAGCTGAGCCGCGCGGCCCGTCATGGCCTGTCGGTGACGCTCGCGCTGATCGACCTCGACGACTTCAAGCAGCTCAACGACACGCACGGCCACGCTGCCGGCGATGCGCTGCTGCGTGCCGTCGCCGCGCGCTGGCGCGCTGCGCTGCGCGACGCCGACCTGCTGGCGCGCTTCGGCGGCGACGAGTTCGCGCTGCTGCTGGTGCCCTCGGCAGCGGAGTCGGGCGAGACGATCGTGCGGCGGCTGCTGGAGCGGCTGCCCGATGGCGTCACCTGCTCAGCGGGGATCGTCGCGGCCGCCGGCTCGGCCGACGGGTCGCGGCTGCTGCAGCGGGCCGACGAGGCGCTCTACGCGGCGAAGGCCGCCGGCAAGGGCCGGATCGTCGCCGCCGGCCCGGCCGGCCCGGTCGCCGCCGCTCAGGCGACCTCGCGCAGCCGCCCGCTCTCGACCTCGTAGACGAAGCCGCGCACCGGCGCGCTCGCGGCTACAGCCGCGTGCCGCCGCGGTTGTAGTCGGCGGCCGCCTCGCGCAGCCCTTCGCCGCGCTCGGGGTGGAGCGTCGCGCTGACGTGCTGCCAGTAGCGCTGCGGGTCGTGGCGCGGCAGCAGGTAGGCGGCCAGCGCGCGCAGCGCGTACGTCCACGCCGTCAGCCAGCGCACGATCAGCGCCGAGGGCAGCGAGTGGTGCTTGCGCATGTAGCGCTCGCGGTTGCGCGACAGCTCGACGATCCGCCGTCTCGGCACGCTGCCGGTCGACAGCTGCTCGTGGTGGATCGCCTCGGCGCCCGGCACGTAGAGGTTCTTCCAGCCGGCGTCGTGAAGCCGCTTGCAGAAGTCGACCTCGTCGGAGTAGACGAAGAAGGCGGGGTCCATCCAGCCGATCCGCGCCGCCGCCTCGCGCCGCACCAGCAGCGCCGCCGACTGCGCCCAGTCGACCTCGCGCACCTCGTCGCCGCGGCTCTGGACCGTGAACCGCTTGTGCATCCCGATCGCCGCCCAGAAGGCGGTCGTCGGGGTGGGGAAGCGCCATGCCGACGGGTACTGGCCGCCGTCGGGGCGCAGCAGCTTCGCGCCCGCGGTCGCCGCTCTCTCGGTCGTGTCGAGCGCGTCGTGCAGCGCCTTCGTCGCGCCCGGCATCAGCTCGGAGTCCTCGTTCAGCAGCAGGCAGTAGCGGCCGCGGGCGCGCTGCATCAGCGTCGAGTCGTTCTCGGCCTTGCCGCGCCGCTGCTCGCGTCTGATCAGCTCCGTCGTGACCGGATGGGCGCGCGCCATCCCGACCGAGCCGTCGCGCGAGGCGTTGTCGAGCACGAGCACCTCGGTCGCGAACGGCAGCTCGCGCTGCTCGCGCGCGATCGCGTCGAGGCAGCGTTCGAGCAGAGCGCGCTGCTCGGTGTTGACGATGCAGTAGGAGACTTCGATGCTCATGCGTGGTGGGGGATGATGCCTGGATGTCCTCGTCGCCGCTGCGCGTTCAGCTCGTCGACCCGTCGGCGTTCACGCCGCCGTACGACCATGCGCTGGCCGGAGCCCTCGCGCGGGCCGGCGCCGACGTCGAGCTGGTGACCAGCCGCTTCGCCTACGGAGCGGTTCCGCGCGGCAGCGGCTATGCGGTCACAGAGTCGTTCTATCGGATCGCGCCCGGCGCCGCCGGCTCGCGCCTGCGAATGCTGGCCAAGTTGGCACAGCATGTCCCTGACATGGTTCGGTTCCGCGCCCACGCGCGCGGCGCCGACGTCGTCCACTTCCAGTGGCTGACCGTGCAGCCGCTCGACGTCCACCTGCTGCCGCCGCGGCGGGTGGCCGGCCGTCGTCGCCCGCTCGTCCTGACCGCCCACGACGTGCTCCCGCGCGAGCCGCGGCCCGGCCAGCTCGACGCCCAGCGGCGGCTCTACGAGCGCGTCGACGCCGTCGTCGTCCACTCCGAGCACGGCGCCGCGCGGCTGCGTGAGGAGCTGGCGATCGACCCCGCGAAGGTCCACGTGATCCCGCACGGTGCGTTCACGCACTTCGTGCCGGAGCCCTCGCGCGGTGAGGCCGCCGCGTCCGGTGCGCCCGCGCCCGGCGGGGCGCCCCCGCGCCCCCTCCCGCCCGAGCTGGCCGCCGTCCCGCGCGAGCGGCCGGTCGTGCTCTGCTTCGGCCTGCTGCGGCCCTACAAGGGCGTCGACGTGCTGCTCGAGGCGTGGCGCGGGATCGACGACGCCGAGCTGTGGATCGTCGGCCTGCCGAAGCTGGACCTCGCCCCGCTGCGCGCCGCCGCGCCGCCGAACGTCCGCTTCGTCCCGCGCTTCGTCGCCGACGACGAGATCGCCGCCTTCTTCTCCCGCGCTGACCTCGTCGTGCTGCCCTATCGCGAGATCGACCAATCGGGCGTCCTCTTCACCGCGCTCGCCTTCGGCAATCCGCTGCTGCTGACGGCGGTCGGCGGCTTCCCCGAGGTCGCCGCGACCGGCGCCGCGGAGCTGGTCCCGCCCGGCGACTCCGACGCCCTTCACGCCGCGCTCACCGGCCTGCTGGCCGACCCCGCCGCGCGCGCTCGCCTCGCCGCCGCCGCCCGCGCCGCGGCCGCCGGTCCGTACGCCTGGGACGCGATCGCCGAGCGCACCCTCGCGCTCTACAGATCCCTGTTGTAACAACACGGCGGCTATAGACATCGCGAACAGCGCCGCGAAGAATCCGGTGGATGGAGACCACTGCGTCGTATTACCTCACCAACGGCCGTCCTCGACGGCCCTGCCCGCCCGAGACGCGGGCCAATGTCGACCGCCTCGCCCGCGAACAGGGGATCGTCAACTGGGGCAGAGCGAGCGGCCCGCCTTCAGACACCTCCGGAGTCCTGACCGAGGAGGACTGGGAGGAGTACCACGCCATCATCGAAGAGCACTTCATGGCGGAGCCATGAGCGACATGGGCGCGGATGAAGGACGCCGAGCGGCGCCGGGGGCGCACGTTCAGTGAGAACGACCTTTGGATCGCGGCGACCGCCCAGACACTTGGGGTTCCGCTGGTCACCTGCGACAGGGCGTTCCTGCGGATGGAGTCGCTCGACGTAGAGGTCGTGTACCTGCCCTCGCGGATTCCCGCGGAGGTGGGGGAGCCTCGGTGAGAGGGGGTTGAGAAGCGGCGGCGGGCGCGGTCCGCAAGAATCCCCCGCCGTGCTCGTCGTGAAGCTCCTCTTCTGGCTCTGTGCCGCGCTGGTCGTCTACGCGCAGGCCGGCTACGGCGTCGTGCTCGCGCTGCTGGCAAAGCTCCGGCCGGCGCCGCTCGCGCGCACCGGTGCACCGAAGACGGCAGCGGACGGAGCCGATGGCGCTGACGGAGACGCCGAGCTGCCGTCGGTGACGGTGATCGTCGCCGCGTACCAGGAGGAGTCGGTGATCGCCGACAAGGTCGCGAACCTGCGGGCGCTCGACTACCCCGCCGACCGGCTGGAGATCGTCGTCGCCTGCGACGGCTCGCCCGACGCGACGCCGCAGCGGGCCCGCGACGCCGGCGCCGACCAGGTGCTGGAGCTGCCGCGCGGCGGCAAGATCCGCGCGCAGGACGCCGCGGTGCGT
Source organism: Conexibacter stalactiti (assembly GCF_033542075.1). Taxonomy (NCBI): domain Bacteria; kingdom Bacillati; phylum Actinomycetota; class Thermoleophilia; order Solirubrobacterales; family Conexibacteraceae; genus Conexibacter; species Conexibacter stalactiti. Next base: position 263,040 of record NZ_JAWSTH010000001.1, on the reverse strand, counting down.
GCCGCCAGCGGCCGGATCGTCGCCTTCTCCGACGCCAACGCCTTCTGGGAGCCCGACGCGCTGCGCCGGCTCGTCGCGCCGTTCGCCGGCGCACCCGAAGTCGGCTACGTCTGCGGTCAGGTCGCCTTCGTCAACGAGGGCGGGACCAACCAGGAGGGGCTCTACTGGCGCTACGAGATGGCGCTGCGGGGGCTCGAGTCGCGCCTGGCGTCGGTCACCGGCGGCAACGGCGCGATCTACGCGACCCGCCGCGAGGCGTACATCGAGGTCGATCCGATCATGGGCCACGATCTCTCGTTCCCGTTCAACATGGTCAAACGCGGCTGGCGCGCGCTGTACGCGCCCGACGCTCGCGCGACCGAGAAGATGGTCCCCTCGATCGAGGGCGAGTTCGCGCGCAAGCGGCGGATGATGACCCACGGCTGGCCGATCGTCCTGCACGGCGGGATGCTCGACCCGAAGGGCTACGGCCCGCTCTACGGGCTGATGATCTTCTCCCACCGCCTGCTGCGCTACGCGACCCCCTTCCTGCACGCCGCCGTGCTGTCGACCAGCGTCGTGCTCGCCCGTCGCGGCCGCCCCTACGCGCTCGCGCTCGCCGCGCAGCTCGTGATCCTCGCCGCCGCCGCGCTCGCCAGAGTGGTCCCCGCCCGCCCGCTGCTGGTCGCGCGCTACTACGTGCTGACGACCGCCGCCCTCGGCGCCGGCCTCTACGACGTGCTGCGCGAGCCGACCGAGGCCGGCTGGGAGCCGCCGGCAGGTACTCGATGAAGTGCTTCGCATTGAGAGTTCCACGGCAGGCGGCAGTGCTGTGGGACGTCAGCGGGAACTCGCGGTGAAACGCCTGCTCGACCTGCTGCTGGGCGGCATCGGGACGCTGCTCGGCTTGCCGCTGATCGCGCTCGCGGCGCTGCTGATCCGGCTCGAGTCTCCCGGCCACCCGATCTACAGGCAGCGCCGCGTCGGCAAGGACGGCGCGCCGTTCGAGATCTACAAGCTGCGCACGATGGTCAGAGGGGCCGAGTTCACCGGCGCCGGCCTCGCCGTGCAGGAGGGCGACGATCGCATCACGCGGATGGGCGCCTTCCTGCGCCGTACCTCGCTCGACGAGCTGCCCAACCTCTGGAACGTCGTCCGCGGCGAGATGTCGATCGTCGGCCCCCGCCCGACCGTGCAGGTCCAGGTCGACCAGTACAGCGACCGCCAGCGCGGCCGCCTCAAGGTCAAGCCAGGGCTGACCGGCTGGGCGCAGGTCAACGGCCGCGCCTCGCTGCCGTGGAGCGAGCGGATCGAGCTCGACCTCTGGTACGTCGAGCACCAGTCACTGGCGCTCGACCTGAAGATCCTCAGCCGCACCTGGCGGCTCGTCCTCAGAGGCGACGGCCTCTACAAGGGCGAGACCGGCGGCTGGCGCTGAGCCGACGCGGCCTGGCGGAGAACCGGTTGGCGGCGCGCCGGGCCGCCGCGTAGCGTGCGGCGCGCGCACTGCACGACCGGAGGACAGGACGATGGGGCTGTTCGGCAAGAACGAGGAGAAGGACGCCGAGAACGAGGCGATGAAGGCCGAGTACGCGCGGCTGGAGGCGCTGTCGCTGCTGACGCTCGCGGAGGAGATCCTCGTGCGCGGGTACGGCCCCGGCGGGCCGGGCGAGCACGGCAGCTCGCAGACGATCAGCGAGCTGACCCAGATCTTCAACCCGGGCAAGAGCATCTTCGGGATCGACGAACGGGTCCGCAGCGCCTTCCCACACGCTGATCGCCGAGGGCGTCCAGGTGCTCGAGCACGCACGGCTGCTGGTGCCGCGCTTCAGCGGCGGCGACATATCGTCGCTCGGCTACGCGCTCACGCGCGCCGGCGGCGAGGTGCTCGCCGGCGGCGACGTCGCCACGCGGATCGCGGCCGTGCTCGCGCCGCCGCGTTAGCGGCGACCTCTTCCCGGCGCCCGCACCCGCGCCGTCCGCACCGGCGAGCTGCCGGCGGCGTTGAGCGCGTCGGCCGCGGTCGTCACGACGACGCGGTGGAGGCCCGACGACGGCAGCGGGATCGTCGTCTCGTAGGCGCCGTCGACGGTGTCGAGCGCGACCCGTCGCAGCTGCCGCCACGGCCCGCCGGCGCGCGCCTGGCGCTCGACGAGCACGGTCACGCGCTCCTTCGCCGGCGTCGTCGTGCCGCTCACCGTGACCTCTCTGCCCGGCTGCAGCAGCTGCGGTGTCACGCGCGCGCCGACACCCGCCGCGACCTCGGCGCCGACCGCTGGCGCGGTCACGCCGACGCCATCGGCGACGACGCGGAAGCTGCCGTTGACGGTCACCGGCACCGACGCCGACCAGATCCCGTCGCTCCCGGTTCTCAACGTGCCGAGCTCGCTCCACTCCTCGCCGTCGCGGCGCTGGAGCGTCAGCCGCGCGCCGACAGGCCGGCGTCCGCCCGCAAGCGTCAGGCGGCCGGTCAGCGCCACTGGGCCGCCCTGCGGCAGCACGCCGCCGATCGGTGAGCTGGTCAGCTGGTCGGCCGGCACGTCGACCCGCGGCGCGGTCTGCGCGCGCAGCGCCGGCAGCAGTCCGTAGAAGGCCCCGCCGGGGCAGTCGGTCTCGTCGACGTCGCGATGGCCGACGATCCGCGACAGCCGCACCGTCGAGCCAGTCGGCCAGCGGTTCTCCTCGCCGCCGGCAGAGACCTTCGCGATCGTCCCCGTCGCCGGCACGCCGCCGAGCGACAGCTTCCACGCCAGCACGCGCGAGAGCGCCTCGCGCGCGGCCGCCGGCGGGCGCCGGCTCGTGAAGCTGCCGATCACCGCGACGCCGGTCGCGATGCTGTTCCAGCCGCCGGCGTGGGCGCCGATCACGGGCTGTTCGACGCCGCCGGCGCGGCCTTCGTAGACGGTGCCGAAGCGGTCGACGAGCAGGTTGTAGCCGATGTCGAGCCAGCCGTTGCCGTTGCGGTGGAAGCGACAGATCCCGAGCACCATCGCGGCCGCTTCGTCGCGCGAGTAGGCGGTCAGCGACTCGGTGTGATGGACGACGGAGAAGTCGACGCGGCCGTAGCGGGGGGCGCTGCGCGGCCGGCAGGCGTCGCCCGGGTCCCACTGCGAGCGCGGCACGATCGCCGGCCGCTCGCCGCCGCTGCCGCTGCCGCCGTCGCCGCCCGGCGCGGCCTGAGCTGGGCGGGCGTCGTCCGTGCGAGCGCCGGCCCCGGACGCGGCCCGCACCGCGCCGCGCGGCACCGCGACGAAGTGGACGTGCAGCGCGCGCGGGAGCGTCCGCGCGCGCAGCTGGTAGCGGATGGCGCTGCCGGTCCACAGCGGACCGCTGACGGTCTCGTCGCGCCGATCGGCGGCCGGCTCGTCCTCGGCGTGCGGGACCTCGCCCCAGCGGCTCCAGCGGCCGCTCGCCCGCTGCACGCGCACCTCGACGTGCGCCTCCTCGTCGCCGCGCCAGCGCAGCCCGAGCAGCTGGAAGGGGCGCGGGGCGCGGATCGGCGCGGTCGTGCGCAGCGCGGCGGCGGCGGACGCGTGCGCGGCGGAATCGCTGGAACGCTGCTCGGCGGCGCGTGCCGAGGCGGCAGCGGGGCGGGCGGGGTCAGTGAGCGCGGGCGCGCGCTGCTCGAAGTCGGCGACGGCCGCCGGCGCAGCGGCGGCAGGTGCTGTGCTCGCCGCCGCGGCCAGCGCGGCGAGGATGACGGGGACGACGGTACGGCGCATCAGACTGCAAACACGTTCCCACCCGCGCAGGTGCGCACACGCACGATCACGTGCAGCGCGGGTGCGCGGCGAGGGAGAACCCGTCAGGCGCTGGCGCGTGGGCGCGCTCTGGCGCGGGCTCTGCGCGCTCTCGCGCGGGGTCTGACCGATCTCGCGGCGGCCGGCGCCTCGCGCGGCTTCCAGCAGGCGTCGACGAAGTCGGCGATCTCGGCCGTCAGCCGCTCGGGGCGGGTTCGCAGCTCGAGGATCGAGTCGGCGTTCAGCAACCTGGCGTCGCGCAGCTCCTCGGCGAGCATGTCGGCGTCGGAGAACGGATGGATCGGGTCGCGCTTGTGTCCGATCACCAGCGACGGCGTCGCGAACGTGCGGCGGATCTCGCGATGTGGCGCGATCCGGCCGAAGAACAGCCCTTGCAGGACGGCGGCGCTCGGCCCGGGATCCTGCGAGACCCAGTCGAGCAGGATCTCCGGCACCAGCGGCAGCGGCCGCCGCGGCACCACGCGCGCGACGCGCTGGACCAGCTTCATCGCCGGCTCGCCGAAGGTCAGCGCGACCAGCAGCGGCGTGAAGCCGATCGCGCAGCCGAGCAGCGCGTTGTCGAGCACCGGCATCTCCAGCACCATGCCGCGCAGCCGCTCGGGCGCGGCGGCGGCGACCTCGAGCGCGACGTTGGCGCCGAGCGAGGCGCCGCCGACGACCGCCTGATCGATCCCGAGGTGGTCGAGCAGCGCGACCACCTGGCCGCCGAACGTCGTCATCGAGTAGCGCCACATGTCGCGCGGCCGGTCGGAGTCGCCGTGGCCGAGCGGGTCGAGCGTGATGACGCGGTTGCCGCGCGCCGCGAGCGCGTCGGCGAGCGGCTCCTGCATCCGCTGCGAGAACAGCAGTCCCGGCAGCAGCACGAGCGGCCGCGGGCCGCTGCCGTGCTCGCCATAGGCGAGGCGGTGACCGTCGTGCTCGAAGAAGGAGGGCATCGCGCCGAGCCTACCCGCGCCCGTTCGCGTTCTCGCGCGCCGCGTCGCACGCGTCCGCGCCATCGTCCGCCGCCTCCGCCGGCTTGGTGCCGACGACGACGAAGCCCAGCAGCGCCGCGAAGAAGCCGCCGGCGGCGTGCGCCTCGTCGAGCTGGTCCCACCACGCGATCAGCTGCTGCGGCGTGAAGTCGCCGGCGGCGAGCGCCGCGTCGAGGTGGCTGGAGACGAGCCAGGAGAAGAAGTCGTACGGCAACGCGACGCCGTGCGGCACCGCCGCGACATCGGTGAAGTCGGCCTCCGCCAGCAGTCGCGGCAGCGCCCGGCCGACCCAGCCGTTGCGGATCCCGTCGGAGTAGGAGCGCACGATCCGGCGCGTCAGCTCGCGCTCGGCGCCGTCGATCACGAGCGCGTCCCAGTCGAAGTCGAAGACGACCGCGCGGCCACCGGGAACGAGCACGCGGCGAGCCTCCGCGAGCACGCGTGCGGGATCGCCATCGACGTGCATCAGCAGCCGCTCGATCCGGACGCGGTCGAAGGCGCCGTCGGGCAGGTCGAGCGCGAGCGCGTCGCCGACGCGGAACTCGACCGGCAGGTCGCGCCCCTGCGAGCGGCGCGTCGCCTCGGCGACGAGCGCCTCCGAGCTGTCGATCCCGAGCACATGACCGGCCGCGCCGACGCGCCGCGCGAACGAGCGCACGTCGTCGCCGGCGCCGCAGCCCAGCTCCAGCACGCGCATCCCGCGGCGCAGCGCCAGCTGCTCGGTCATCACCGGCTTCAGCCCGCGGATCCCGGGCAGCGCGTTGCCGGCGTCGAGGAAGCGGATCGCGAAGCCGGGGTCGACGGCGACCGGAACCGCGAGTGTCTCGCTCATCGCGCGTCCAGCCAGTCGACCAGCAGGCGGCCGAGCAGCGGTCCCTGGTCCTCCTGCAGGAAGTGCCCGGCCTGCGGCAGCACGTGCGCGACCTCGCCGCCGAGCGCCCGCGCGAAGCGCTCGCCGGTCGAGAGCGGGATGATCGGGTCGTCGGAGGCCCACACGACCAGCGTCGGGCGGCTGTCGCGGGCGAGCGCGTCGAGCGTGCGCTGGCCGGCCGCGGCGCCCGGCTCCTCCGGCGTGCGCGGGATCAGCAGCGGGAAGGCGCGCGCGCCGGCCTTCGAAGCGGCGTCCGGGAACGGCGCCTCGTAGGCGGCGACGACGGCGTCGCCGGGGTCGCTGTGGCAAGCGCCGCGCACGAGCATCCCGATCGGCAGGTCCTCGGTCTGCTCGACGAAGCCGCGGAACGCCTCCCACGCCGGCGTCATCCGCTGATGACCGGTGAAGAGGCCGGTGTCGGTCACGACGATCCGCGCGATCCGGTCGGGCTGCTCGACGGCCAGGCGCAGTCCGATCGGCCCGCCCCAGTCGTGCACGACGACGGTCACGTCGCGCAGGTCGAGCCGCTCCAGCAGCTCGGCCGCCAGCGCCGTGTGGCGGTCGTAGGAGTACCAGTCGAGCGCCGTCGGCTTGTCGGAGCGGCCGAAGCCGGCGTGGTCGGGCGCGATCGCGCGGTAGCCGCCCGCGACGAGCGCGGCGATCGAGTGGCGCCACAGGAACGACCACGTCGGCTCGCCGTGCAGCAGCAGCACGGGCGGGCCCGCGCCCTCGTCGACGTGCGCCAGCCGCAGCCCGTCGACATCGCGATAGCGCGCTCTGTATGGGAATCCGGGCAGCGCTTCGAAGCGCTCCTCCGGCGTCCGTATGACCTCTCCCGTCCCCGTGCTCACGACATTCAGCGCCCCAGGATTCGCCTCGCCGATTCGTCCAGGCTAGCCGCCGTGCGGTGCGCGAGCGCCGGTCGAACCGAGAATCGGGCCGATCGGGGGGGCGCCCGACGGGATACCCTCTCGCACAGGTGCGTGCGCCGACGCGCGCGCTGCCGTCCTTTCGTCCGCGCCGACCCTCTGGATGCCCATGGCCACCACCGCGCCCCAGTCCACCTCCGAGCAGCTCGCCGTCGACACCATCCGCACGCTCGCGATGGACGCGGTCCAGCACGCAGGAAACGGCCATCCCGGCATGCCGATGGGCATGGCGCCGGTCGGCTACCTCCTCTTCTCGGAGGTCATGAAGCACAACCCGAAGGACCCGCATTGGGCCGACCGGGACCGCTTCGTGCTGTCGGCCGGTCATGGCTCGATGCTGCTCTACGCCTGTCTCCACCTCTCCGGCTACCCGGACATGACGCTGGAGGAGATCAGACACTTCCGCACGTGGGGCTCGCGCACGCCGGGCCACCCGGAGGTCCATCACACCGCCGGCGTCGAGGTCACGACCGGCCCGCTCGGCCAGGGCGTCGCCAACGCGGTCGGGCTCGCGCTCGCCGAGCGCTTCCTGCGCGAGAAGTTCGGCGAGGAGGTGCAGAGCCACCACACCTACGGGATCTGCTCCGACGGCGACCTGATGGAGGGCGTCAGCGCCGAGGCCGCCTCGCTCGCCGGCCATCTCGGGCTCGGCAACCTGATCTTCTTCTACGACCACAACCACATCTCGATCGACGGCAGAACGTCGCTCGCGTTCGACACCGAGGACGTCAACAAGCGCTTCGACGCCTACGGCTGGCACACCCAGGACGTCGACGACGCCAACGACCTCGACGCGCTGCGCGCCGCCGTCAAGGCCGCTCAGGAGGAGACCGGTCGTCCCTCGCTGATCCGCGTCAGATCGACGATCGGCTTCCCGTCGCCGAACAAGGGCGGCACGCCCGGCGCCCACGGCGCGGCGCTCGGCGAGGACGAGGTGCGCGCGACGAAGGAGGTGCTGGGCTGGGATCCCGACCAGCACTTCGTCGTGCCGGAGGGCGTCTACGAGCAGTTCAGCGCCGTCGAGCGCGGCGCCGCGGCGCAGGCCGAGTGGGAGGAGCGCTTCCAGGCGTGGCGCGCCGCCGACTCCGAGCGCGCGCAGGTCTGGGACCTGGCGTGGGCCGGCAAGCCGCTGCCCGGGCTCGACGCGGCGCTGCCGAGCTTCGACCCGGCGCAGAAGTCGTCGCTGGCGACGCGCGCGGCGAGCCACACGACGATCCAGGCGATCGCGCCCTTCCTGCCGACGCAGGTGGGCGGCTCGGCCGACCTCAACGAGTCGGTCAAGACCGGCATCGAGGCCGACGGCCCCTACAGCCGCGAGCAGGCGACGCGCAACGTCTACTGGGGCATCCGCGAGCACGCGATGGGCGCCGCCGTCAACGGCATGGCGCTGCACGGCGGCATCGTCAAGCCGCTCGGCGCGACCTTCCTGCAGTTCGCCGACTACATGCGCCCGGCGATCCGCCTCTCGGCGCTGATGAACATCGGCTCGCTGTGGGTCTACTCACACGACTCGATCGCGCTCGGCGAGGACGGTCCGACCCACCAGCCGGTCGAGCACATCGCGGCGCTGCGCGCGATCCCGAACCTGACGGTGATCCGCCCCAGCGACGCGAACGAGACGGCCGAGGCGTGGCGCGTCGCGGTCGAGCTGGTGGAGGGGCCGACCGTGCTGATCCTCTCGCGCCAGAACCTGCCGGTGCTCGACCGCTCCAAGTACGGCCCGGCGAAGGGGCTCGACAAGGGCGCCTACGTGCTGGCCGAGGCCGAGGGCGCGGCCGCGACGATCGTCGGCACCGGCTCCGAGGTCTCGGTCGCGCTCGCCGCCGCCGAGCTGCTCGCCGAGGACGGCGTCACGGCGCGCGTCGTCGCGATGCCGAGCTGGGAGCTGTTCGAGGCGCAGGACCAGGCCTACCGCGACAGCGTGCTGCCGCCCGGGCAGCCGAAGGTCTCGGTCGAGGCCGGCATCCACATGGGCTGGGAGCGGTGGGTCGACGCGTCGGTCTCGGTCGACAGATTCGGCGCCTCCGCCGCCGGCGAGGTGATGCTGACCGAGTACGGCATCACGGCTGAGGCGGTCGCCGCGAAGGTCAAGACGCTGCTCTAGCGGCCTCGGCGGGCGCGCCGTGAGCGCGCGCCCGCCATCGCGCCCGCCTCACGCGCGCGCTTGACAGCGCGGTTCTTGAAGGACCACAATCCGGAGCGGAACCGCGCTGGAGGGGCGAACGTGGGCGACGCGACAGCCGTCGAAGCGGTGCCGGAGGTGGTGACCTCCGGCGGCGGCCAGGCGCGCGGCGACGCGGCGGCCTGGGCCCGCCTGGAGGAGCAGATCGCCTGGTATGACCGCAAGAGCGGTCACAGCCAGCGGTGCTTCAAGGCGCTGAAGGTCCTTCAGATCGTGATCGCCGCGGCGATCCCCGTCGTCGCGGGGGCGTCCGGCGACGCGTGGAGATGGCTGGTCGCGATCGGCGGCGCCGCGATCGTCGTGCTCGAAGGGTTCCAGCAGCTCTTCCAGTACCAGCAGAACTGGGCCACCTACCGCTCGACCTGCGAGCGGCTCAAGCACGAGAAGTTCCTCTGCGCCGCCGGTGCCGGCCCGTACGCCGGCGCGCCGCGACCGGGCGCCATGCTCGCCGAGCGGGTCGAGGGGCTTGTCTCGCAGGAGCACGCCGCCTGGGCCTCCACGCAGCGCCAGCAGCAGGAGGAGACGACGCGATGAGCGCCGCCGCCCCAAAGCTCTTCATCAGTTACCGCCGCGAGGAGACGGCCGGCCACGCCGGCCGTCTCTATGACGCGGTCGCGACCCGCTTCGGCGCCGACAACGTCTTCATGGACGTCGAGCTGGCGCCGGGGATCGACTTCGTCGAGCGGATCACGCGCGCCGTCGGCGACTGCCACACGCTGCTCGTCGTGATCGGGCCGCGCTGGGCGTCGGTGCGGGCGCCCGACGGCGGCGGTCTGGCGCGGCTCGCGGAGGCCGACGACTACGTGCGGCTGGAGGTCGAGACGGCGCTGCGGCGCGCCGACGTGCGCGTGATCCCCGTGCTCGTCGCCGGCGCCCAGATGCCGCAGCCGGAGCAGCTGCCGGAATCGCTGCGCGCGCTCGCGCGCCGCAACGCGATCGAGCTGAGCGACGGCCGCTGGCGGTTCGACGTCGGCCGCCTCGTCGACGCGCTCGACGACGAGGCGGGCGACGCACGCCCGGCGCCGGCGCCGGCGCCGCTGCGCGTCCCCAGCGGCGCGCTGCTGCTGATCGAGGGCGCGCTCGTGACCGCGTGCGCCGCGCTGCTCGCGCATCGCGTGGCCGTCTCGGTCACCGACGCGCTCGACCTGGACAGAGATCCGGCCACCGTCGTGCGGCGCGCGCTCAACTGGGGCCTGTTGGCGGCGGCGGTCGCGGCCTGGCTGCGCCTGCGCGTCGGCGGTCGCGGCAGCGTCGCCGGCGCCGTCGCGCTTGGCGCGCTCGCCGGGGCAGCCGGCGGCGCGCTCGACGCTGTCCTGTGGCTGTGGGTGATGGAGCCCTCGGCCGGCGCGTTGCGCGACGACGTCGCGCGCGTCGCCGTCGGGCTGCTGCTCGGCGGGCTGCTCGGTGCGCTGTGGTCGCCGCCGCGGGTCGTGTTCGGCGCGCTCGCCGGCGCCTGCGCCGCCTTCCTGGCGCAGGCGCTGCTGAACACCGTCTGGGCACTGGATCCGGGCGCCTCCGCCAGCGACGCGCGCGACTACACCTTCGTGACGTTGCAGGCGGTCGCGGTCGTCGCCGCCGCGCTCGCGCTGCTGCTGTGGCTCGCCGCGCGGCGAGCGCCGGTCAGTCGCCCGCCGCGATGAGATCGGCGGCGTCGCCGGCGACCGTGACGTGGATCGCGGCCGGCTCGCGCACCCACGCGATCGCGCCCAGCACCTGCAGGCGGTCGAGCATGAACTGGAGCGCGCGCGCCTGTCTGTCGTCGGCATAGCGGCGCAGGACGTCGAACGACCAGCCGGTCGTGTGGACGGAGAAGGCGTGGGTCGCCTCCGGGTTCCCGGCCGCGAGCTGCTCCTGGTAACGCTGGTCGCGCACCGTGCTGGTGATCGTCAGCGGCGCCTTCACGCCCGAGATCCGGCGCGTCCCGGCGGCCAGCTCGACGAGCAGTCGCAGCGCGCCGGGCCGCAGGCCGCGGTAGAGCGCGCGCGGCTGCTCGACTCTCGGCGCCAGCTCGCCCATCTGCGGGTCGATCCGCAGGCCGAGCTGGCGCGCGTTGCGCGGCAGCCGTCTCAGCGTCCCGTCGGCGTACGCGGCGCGCAGCGCGTCGCCGTCGGCGAACGCCTCGCCGGCATCCGGCGGATGCAGGAGGTTCTCACTCGACGCCTTCGCGGTCTGCAGCTCGGCGCGTCGCTCGAGCGCCGCCGGGTCGTCGCGCGAGAGAGCCATCAGGTCGCGCGCGGCGCGCACCTTCCAGTAGTAGAGGGACGACTCGTCACCGAGGCCGGCAAGGACATCCCAGGCAACGGCATGGTCGGTCGGCGTGCTGGCGAAGAACAGCTCCGTGTAGCTGGGGTTCGGCTCGCCGTCGTCGTGGCCGAAGGCGTCGATCGCCGTCTCCAGGTTGCCGATCCCCATGTGGTAGCTGACGACGGCGAGGTCGTCACGGCCGAGCCGCTCGCGCGCGATCGTCAGGTAGCGGACCGTGCCCGCGAGCGCCTTGCGCGGGTCGAAGCGCTCGTCGACGCGGCGGCGCTGCGCCACCAGGCGCGCGACCGTGCGCGTCTGACCGCGGTTGGCGGCGCGTCCGATCCGGCGCGTCAGGCGCGTGCTGGCGGCGACGTCGACCTCCATCCCGAGCAGGCTCGTCGCCGTCTCGGCGAGGATCTGCGTCAGCCCGACGGCCCCGCGCAGGTCGTTGCCGGCGATCGCGTCGGGTCGCCCGGCGCTCTCGAGCACGACGATCGCCTCCAGCGTCGCGGGGTCGACGGCGCTGCCGTCGGCGGCGGCGTCGACCAGCGGTCGCAGCGCGGCGACGCGCGCGGCTGTCGCGACGGCGCCGCCGGGGCTTCTCGTGTAGAGCGGGTGGGCGCTGGCGTCGGCGGCGCGCTGCTCGAAGCGCTCGACGTGGCCGGGATCGAAGGCGAACGGATCGCGCGCGCTGCCGTCCGCGCGGCCGGCGGCCGGCAGCGAGCTGTCGCCGTCGCCGCCGCCGCGCTGCGTCAGCACGAAGGCGAGCGCCCCGGCGATCACCAGCAGCGCGAGCGCGAGCCGCAGGCGGCTCGGCGTGGAGGAGGCTGGGGACGGTCTGCGGCGAGAGGACGGCGGCACGGCTCCCATCACCGTGACAGGCCGTCTCTCACGGCGTCGAGTCGCGCAATCCGACGCGCACTTTGCAACAAATTTCCGCGACTCTGCAAATTGTCACGCATCGAACGGGTGTTCGCCCCACGTACCGTCCGCCGCCCCACCTATGTTCGGCCAGCCACACCATCCACAAAGCGGCCGGGGCGCTGCGGACACAGCCCCCGGCCCGGCACAGGAGTCACACATCCCATGCGCGACAAGCGTACTTCCAAGGCAGCCGTCTCGGTCGAGCATGTCGTCCTCGGGCGCGCAGTTCGCGAGCTGCGCGCCCGCCGGGACCTCTCCCAAGAGCGCCTCGGCTTCCATTCCGGCCTGCACCGCAACTACGTCGGTGCGATCGAGCGCGGCGAGATCAACCCCACCTTCAGAACGCTGCTGACGCTCTCCAGCGGTCTCGTCGTGCCGCTCTCGGAGCTGGTTCGGCTGTACGAGCGCCGCCGCGTCGACCACATCCCGGCAGAGGTCGCTCGATGACCGCGCTCGGCCGGGCGCCGCGCGCGGCGCCCGGCCCGGGTACCGTCCGGCGCGCGATGCGCCTCCTGACGAGCGAGCAGCTGCCGGAAACGATCGTGCTGGACGGCGAGGACCTCGTCATCCAGGGCGAGAACCTCGACGTGCTGCCGCGGCTGCCCGACGGCGCCTTCGACGTGATCTACATCGATCCGCCCTTCAACACCGGCAGACCGCAACGCCGCCGCACGCTCGCGACCGCGCCGCACGCCGACGGCGACCGCATCGGCTTCGGCGGCCGCCGCTACCGCTCGGAGCTGCTGCAGGCGCTCGCCTTCGAGGACGCCTTCGGCGACTACCTCGGCTACCTCGCGCCGCGGCTGGAGCAGGCGCGCCGGCTGCTCGCCGAGCACGGCACGCTCTACTTCCACATCGACTACCGCGAGGCGCACTACTGCAAGCTGCTGCTCGACGAGCTGTTCGGCCGCGACTGCTTCCTCAACGAGATCATCTGGGCCTACGACTACGGCGCCAAGCCGAGAACGCGCTGGCCGGCCAAGCACGACACGATCCTCGTCTACGTGCGCACGCCGGGCGCGCACCACTTCGACGCCGAGGCGGTCGACCGCGAGCCGTACATGGCGCCCGGCCTGGTGACGCCGGAGAAGGCGGCGCGCGGGAAACGCCCGACGGACGTCTGGTGGCACACGATCGTGCCGACCAACAGCGCCGAGAAGACCGGCTATCCGACGCAGAAGCCGGAGGGGATCGTGCGGCGGATGGTCACCGCCTCCTCCAGACAGGGCGGCTGGGTGCTCGACTTCTTCGCCGGCTCGGGCACGCTCGGAGCGGTCGCGCGCAGGCTCGACCGCCGCTACGTGCTGATCGACGCCAACGCCGAGGCGATCGACGTGATGGTCAGACGGCTGGGCGGCGGCGAGGCGGCAGCCGCCAGAGGCTGACCTGGGCGGCGCCTATCCGGCTTCGGGCGGCAGCGCGTCGCCGACGCGCTGCGCCGCGACCTCGATGTGTCTCGCCATCGCGCGCTTGGCCGGTCCGACTCTGCGCGCGGAGAGCGCGTCGATCAGCTCGCCGTGCGAGCTGGCGTGAGCGCGCAGCGCGGCCGGCTCGAGCGCGGTCGTGGCCGCGCGCAGGAAGCCGCCGATGCGTCCGCGCAGCTGGGCGACGAGGTCGATCAGGATCTCGTCGTCGGTCAGCGCCCACAGCTCCTCGTGGAAGCGGACGTCGAGGTTGGAGAGCCGTCTGGTGTCGCCGCGGTCGGCAGCCGCCTCCATCTGCGCGACGATCTCGCGCAGCGAGCGCTCCGCCTGGTCGTTCCAGTTCTCGATCGCGCGCTCGGCGACGTACTGCTCCAACAGGACCCGCAGCCGCGACAGGTCGCGCAGCTCCTTCGCGTTGATCGCGGCGACGCGGCAGCCGCGGCGCGGCAGCCGCTCGACGAGCCCCTCCTCGATCAGTCGCGTCAGCGCCTCGCGCACGGGGATGTGGCTGACGCCCAGCTCGGCGGCCAGTCTGCGCTCCACGAGCCGCTCGCCCGGCGCGTAGGCGCCGCTCTGGATCGTCTCGCGCAGCTGGTCGGCCACGCGGTCGGCGAGGTTCTTGGAGTCGACGGGCTGGAGGCGGAGGGAAGGCATATATCCAGAGTTTCGATGGGGGAGCTAGATGCTATATCGCAGGGCGTGGACGGCGCCAGCGAGAACTGGCGCATCGGCGTCCGGCGGAGCGTTTCGCCGTCGCCGCGGCGCCTGAATCCGATGTGCAACATGCTATAGGGTATCTCAGCGTCATGGATACCACTTCGGAAGTGCCGGCAGGCGGGGCCGCGGATGCGCGCACGGCCCGCCGCCGGGCGTTGGTGACGGGCGCGAGTTCGGGCATCGGTGCCGCTGCGACCGCGGCGCTCGCCGCCGACGGCTGCGACGTCTGGATCACATACGCGCGCGATGAAACCGGCGCGTCGGCCGCCGCGGAGGCGGCGCGCGCCCATGGCGCGGAGGCGCACGTCTCGCGCCTGGACCTGGGGCAGCCGAGACAGATCGACGCGCTGCTGGCGGAGGTCACCGCCGCCTGGGGCGAGCTGCACGTGCTCGTCAACAACGGCGGCGTCTGCCCCTACACGCCGCACGACGAGATCTCCGTCGAGGAGTGGGACGCGGTGCTCGCGACGAACGCGCGCGGCACCTTCCTCGCGCTGCGCGGGGCGCTGCCGCTGCTGCGTGCCGCCGCCGGTGACCGCTCGATCGTCAACGTCTCGTCGGTCGCGGGCGAGCTCGGCGGGGTCGCGACCTCGGTCCACTACGCGGCGAGCAAGGCGGCGATCCTCGCGATCACGCGCTCGTACGCGCGCCTGCTCGCGGGCGAGGGAATCCGCGTCAACGCGGTCGCCCCCGGCCCCGTGCGCAGCGGCATCACCGACAAGCTCTCGGCGACCGCGGAGGCCGGGCTCACGAGCGGGACGCCGCTGGGCCGCTTCGGCCAGCCGCACGAGGTCGCCTCGGCGATCGCGCTGCTGGCCTCACCGGCCGCCGGCTTCACGACCGGCGCAACCTACGACGTCAACGGAGGGGTGCGGATCGATGGCTGAGCCTGAGCTCGTCTTCCGCGAGCAGGTGCGCGCCTTCAACGCGCGCGACCTGGACGCGTTCCTGGCCACCTACGGACCGGAGGTCGAGTTGCACGGCCTCGTGCCCGACCGCGTCGTGCGCGGCCACGAGGAGATGCGGCCGCTCTACGAGACGCGCTTCGCGCAGGAGCCGCTGCACTGCGAGATCCTCGGGTTGACGGTCTACGGCGACCGCTGGGTGGCTGCGCACGAGCAGGTCCTCAGCCCGGCTGGCACGGTCGTGCTGGTGGGGGTGTTCGAGGTCGTCGACGGAGTGATCGTGCGCGCCGACATGACGGGGCGCCTGCCGGTCTGACGCCGTCGGGCGTTGACGACAAATGCTATAGCCTCTAGTATGTGTAATCGGGGGAGGAAACCCAGCAAGTCAGTCAACGAGAGGTGCTCATGAGGTGGAAGAAGATGGTCCCCGGCGCGATCGCCATCTGTGCGCTCGCCGTCGCGGGATGCGGCGGCAGCAGCTCCGACGACGGTGGCGGGACCACTCCGTCCGACAGCGGCACGACGGCGCAGGTCG
Organism: Conexibacter stalactiti; assembly: GCF_033542075.1. Lineage (NCBI taxonomy): Bacteria > Bacillati > Actinomycetota > Thermoleophilia > Solirubrobacterales > Conexibacteraceae > Conexibacter > Conexibacter stalactiti. The sequence goes on along the minus strand of NZ_JAWSTH010000001.1, from coordinate 247,595 downwards.
CCAGAGGCGGCAGACTGACGGTTGCCGACACGATCGGGATTCCGCAGCTGAACCCCGTCATCCGCACCTTCGGCTGGGAGGAAGTGCTCTTCCCGCTGCTCTGGAACGGTCTCTCGAAGGCTGACGAGAGCGGCGAGATCGTGCCTGATCTCGCGACCGGCTGGAGAGCCTCCGCCGACCAGAGAACCTGGACCTTCGACCTTCGCACCGACGTCAGATACTCCAACGGCAGACCGCTGACCTCCGCGAACGTCGTCGCGGCCTTCGAGTACTACCTCGACCCCAGAACGACGACGCAGGAGGCGGGCAAGATCGCCTCGATCGCGAGCATCAGAGCCGACGGCCCCGCGAGAGTCGTCGTGCAGCTGAGATCGCCGAACGCGCTCTTCCCCGCCGCGATCGTGTGGGTCAAGATCATCGACGTCGACAACCTCGACCAGATCGACAAGAGACCGGTCGTGACCGGCCCCTACATGGTCTCGGACTTCGTTCCGGACGACCACGTCACGCTCGTGCCCAATCCCGAGTACGCGGGCGACCCGGCGCCGCTGGACGAGCTGAGAATCGTCAAGGCGACCGACTCGACCTCGGCGCTGAGCGCGCTGCGCGCCGGCGACCTCGACGTGCTGTGGGCGACCAACCCGGCCGACGTCTCGTCGGTCGAGAGCGACCCCGACCTCAAGACGGTCTCGCCCGAGGTCCCGAGCAAGTACGTCGACTGGGAGTTCGACACGACGTCGCCGCCGTTCGACAACGTCAAGGCGCGTCAGGCGGTCGCCTACGCCGTCGACCGCGAGGCCGTCCTCGAGAGCGCCTACTACGGCCTCGGCGACCTGGCCCCGACGAACAACCCGCTCAGCACCAACAACCCGTTCTACGGCGGCGAGCTGACCGACTACAGCTACGACCTCGAGAAGGCCAGAGCGCTCTTCGCCGAGGCCGGCATCAACGCCGGCGACACGATCACCTGGTGGGGCACCGCCGGCGCGAACGCCGAGTGGACGACCGCCGCCGAGATCGTCCAGGCGAGCCTCAAGGAGATCGGGATCGAGCTGAAGATCGAGAACAGAGAAGTCGCGACCTGGGCGGACAAGTTCTACCCGGCCGGCAAGAGATTCCCGAACTTCATCGTCCCGAACCTGGCCTCGTTCCCGCCCTCCCCGGCTGACGCCTTCGGCTTCTACCGCGAGGGTCGCTGTGAGTGCAACTGGAAGAGCCCGGAGTTCGAGAGAGCCTACGAGGACGCGATGGCCGAGCCCGACGAGACGGCCGCCCTGGCGAAGTGGGGCACCGTGCAGGAGATCGTCAACCGCGAGGTCCCGCTGATCATCCCGCTGCAGGCGAAGCTCGTCGCTTCGCTGCGGTCCAACGTCGACGGCGTCTGGATGGAGGGCGGCGGTCAGCTGCACCTCGAGCAGGCGGGCCTCGCCGACTGAGGCTGACGTGCTCCGGTTTGTCATCCGGCGGGCGGCGATCAGCATCCTCATGCTGGTCGCCGCGTCGGCCCTCGTCTTCGCGATCCTGCGGCTCCTGCCGGGCGATCCGATCATCACGCGCCTCGGCGCGACCGCCGGTGCAAACCCGGAAGCGATCGACCAGCTTCGCCGCGAGGCGGGGCTGGACGATCCGATCTTCACGCAGTACCTGCGCTGGCTCGGCGACATCTTCACCGGTGACTTCGGCCAGTCGTACTTCAGCCAGTTCTCCGTCACCGAGCTGATCAGCCGGCGCATCGGCCCGACGCTCGAGCTGACGGCGGTCTCGATCGTCTTCGCGCTGCTGATCGCCGTGCCGTTGGCGGTCTTCTGCTCGCTGCGCCGCGGCAGCTGGTTCGACCGCGCCGTCACGACCGGCTCGACGGTCGGCCTGGCGCTCCCGCAGTTCGTGCTGGGGATCCTGCTGATCCTGATCTTCGCCGTCGAGCTGCAGTGGCTGCCGGCGCGCGGGTACATCCCCTTCAACGAGGACCCGGCCGAGAACGTGCGGCGGATGATCCTGCCGGCGCTGACGCTCGCGATCGCGGCGGCACCGTTGATCCTGCGCTACCTGCGCGCCTCGATGATCGAGGTGCTCGACTCCTCCTACATCCGCACGGCCGAGGGCAAGGGCGTCCCGCACCGCCGCGTCGTGATCGCGCACGCGCTGCGCAATGCGCTGATCCCCGGCCTGACGATGCTCGGCATGGTCATCGGCTACACGCTCGGCGGCGTCGTGATCATCGAGTACGTCTTCGGGATCCCGGGGTTGGGATCGCTGGCGGTCGAGTCGGTCTTCAAGCGCGACTACGCCGTCCTGCAGTCGGTCGTGCTGCTGATCTGCGCGCTGTTCATCCTGACCACGCTGCTCGTCGACGTCCTCTCCGAGTTCCTCGATCCCCGGCTGCGGACTGGAAGATCCCATGGCTAGCCCTGCGACGCTCTCTCTCGCCGGCCGCTTCGGCGGCCGTCGCCGCCGCGTTCCCCGCCACGGTTCCGGCACGACGATCGCCGCGATCGCGGTGCTCGCCGGGATCGTGCTGCTGTGCGCGATCGGCCCGCTGTTCGCGGACGATCCGGGCGTGCTCGACAACGCCAACCGCTTCGCCGGGCCAAGCGCCGCGAACTGGTTCGGCACCGACCAGCTCGGTCGCGACCTGTTCGCGCGGATGGTCGTCGGCGGCCGCATCTCGCTCGGGATCGCAGCCGGCGCGACCGTCGTCTCGATGCTGCTCGGAGCGCTCTGGGGTTTCACCGCCGCGCTCGCCCGCGGCTTCTTCGACGAGCTGCTGATGCGGCTCGCCGACGTGACGATGGCGATCCCGCAGCTGCTGTTCGCGCTCGTCTTCGTCGCCGCCTTCGGTGCGACCACCGCCGGCCTGGCGCTGATCATCGGCGTGCTGCTGACGCCGGTCACCGCGCGCATGATCCGCAGCGCCGTGCTGACCGAGCTGCAGTCCGACTACACGCAGGCGGCGGTCGCCTACGGCGCCTCGCGCTGGCGCCTGGTGCTGCGCGAGATCCTCCCGAACGTCTCGGCGCCGCTCGGCGTGCAGGCGTCGATCAACGCCGCCAACGCGATCATCCTGGAGGCGGCGCTGAGCTTCGTCGGCCTCGGGGTCCAGCCGCCCGACGCCTCGTGGGGGACGCTGCTGCAGCAGGGCTACCAGAAGATCTACCAGTCGACGAGCGGCGTGATCATCCCCGCGCTGGCGATCTTCCTGACGATCTGGATGCTGAACCTGCTCGCCGACCAGCTCGGCGGCACCGACGACGTGCGAGGACGAACGGGATGACGACGGACACGGTGCTGGATGTGCGCGACCTGCGCGTCGCGTTCGGCGATGTCGAACCGGTGCGCGGCATCTCCTTCAGATTGCGCAGAGGCGAGCGCCTCGGCCTCGTCGGCGAGTCGGGCTCCGGCAAGTCGCTGACGGCGCTGGCGATCATGCGACTGGCGCGCCGCGCCCAGCTCTCCGGCGAGGTGCTGCTGGAGGGCGAGGACCTGCTGACGCTGAAGCCGCGCCAGATGGAGAAGGTGCGCGGCGGCCGCGTCGCGATGGTCTACCAGGATCCGATGTCGGCGCTGAACCCCGTCTACACCGTCGGCAAGCAGCTGGAGGAGGCGATCCGGCTGCACAGACGGCTCGACCGCCGCGCCGCGCGCGAGCGCGCGATCGAGCTGCTCGACGACGTCGGCGTCCCGCATCCGCAGCGGCGCGTCGAGCAGTACCCGCACGAGTTCTCCGGCGGGATGCGCCAGCGCGTGATGATCGCGATGGCGATGTGCGCCGATCCGACGGTGCTGATCTGCGACGAGCCGACGACCGCGCTCGACGTCACGACACAGGCGCGGATCATGGACCTGCTCGACCGGCTCGTCGAAGAGCACCACACGGCGGTCGTGCTGATCACGCACGACCTCGGCGTCGCCGCCGGCTTCTGCGACAACGTGCAGGTGATGTACGGCGGGCGGATCGTCGAGCGCGCGGAGGCGGAGGCGCTCTACCGCGCCTCGCTCCATCCCTACAGCGAGGCGCTGCTGGGCGCAGCGGTCGACCTGAATCTGGAGCTCGGCGTGCCGATCCCGACGATCGGCGGCTCGCCGCCGCTGGCCGGCTCGCTGCCGAGCGGGTGCAGCTTCCATCCCCGCTGCGCGTGGGCGCAGGACCGCTGCCGCACCGAGGTGCCGCTGCTGAGAGAGGTCGCGGGCCGGCTCGTCGAGTGCCATCGCGCCGACGAACGCGCCGCGGCCGTCAAGGAGGAGACGCATGTCGGAGCCTGAGACCACACCGTCCGGCGCGGCCCCCGTGCCCGCCGCGCCGGGCGCGCCGCTCGTCGTCGCAAGCGGGCTGACGAAGCACTTCCGCCTGGGCTCGAGAGAGACGCTGGTCGCGCTCGACGACGTCTCGCTGGAGATCCGACGAGGCGAGACCTTCGGGCTCGTCGGCGAGTCCGGCTCGGGCAAGTCGACCGTCTCGCGCGCGCTGCTGGGACTGCTGCCGCTCGACGCCGGCAGCGTCCAGTTCGACGGGCTGGAGGTCACGAGACTGAAGGGCGGCGAGCTGCGCCGGCTGCGCAAGCGGATGCAGATGGTCTTCCAGGATCCCTTCGCCGCGCTCAACCGGCGCCAGTCGGTCGCGCAGATCGTCGCCGCGCCGCTGGAGGCGCACGGCATCGGCGACCGCGCCTCGCGCGCGGCGCGCGTCGAGGAGATGCTGGACCTCGTCGGGCTCGGACCCGCCTACAGAGAGCGCCGTCCGCGTGAGATGTCGGGCGGCCAGTGCCAGCGCGTCGCGATCGCGCGCGCGCTCGCGCTCGACCCCGAGCTGGTCGTGCTCGACGAGTCGGTCTCCGCGCTCGACGTCTCGATCCAGGCGCAGGTGCTGAACCTGCTCGGCGAGCTGCAGCAGCGGCTCGGCCTGACCTACCTCTTCATCAGCCACGACCTCGCGGTCGTCCGCTACATGGCGTCGACGGTCGCCGTCATGCAGCGCGGCAGAATCGTCGAGCGCGGCAGTCGCGAGCAGCTGTTCCGCTCCGCCGAGCACGAGTACACGCGGCAGCTGATGAGCGCCATCCCGGCCGTCGACCCGACGGTGGAGCGTGCGCGCCGGCGCTCGGCGCGCACGGAGGCCGGCGTCAGTAGCGGTGGATGACGCGGCCCGGAGGCAGCGTCAGGTCGATCAGGCGGTGCGTCGCCCCGCGCACCGTCCGCACGGGCAGCTGATGGATCGGCACCTGCGCGTTCGGGCGCAGCTCGACGGTCGCGGGGCCGGTCCAGCACTCGTGCACGATGACGTCCTCGAAGTCGCGCACGACCAGCTCGCGGCGCACGTCGGCGCCGTCGAGCGGCAGCACGCGCAGGTTCACGTTCGTCCCGCTGCCGGGCACGAGCGCCTCCAGCAGGTCGGGCGCGCAGGCCTGCTGCTTCCAGCAGATGGTCGCCGTCAGCAGGTCGATCCCGTTGCGCTCGACGCGCCCGACGAGCAGGTCGCCATCCGGTCTCAGCGTCACGCGGCCGGCCTTCTTCGGCTGCCCGTACAGCTCGCGCCCGGCCGCGACGGCGGCGTCGGAGTCGAGCACGAGGAAGGGCGAGTACATCGCCGGGGCGCCGTCGGGCAGCCGCACCGGCAGCTGCACGGCCGACTCGCCGTAGACGCCGAAGAACTCGGCGTCGTGCATCCAGTAGACGTTGACCAGCACGAGCGGCGCGGCCAGCTCCAGCGGCTGCGGCAGCAGCGCGTCGGCGGCGGCCGCGTCGGTCTCGTAGACGACGGTCAGGATCTCGGTCCGCCGCAGCCGGATCGGCAGCGGCGGCACCAGCGGCGCGCCGTAGGGGGTTCCGGAGATCGTGCGCGGGTCGAAGGTCATCGTCAGATCATCGCGCGCGCGGCGCGCGCGTCGGCATATCCGGGGTTGACGATCGTCGCGACCGGGCGGCCGTCGAGGAAGTCGGCGACCTGCTGCGCGGCGCGCTGCTCGAGCTCCTGCAGCGCGACCGGGGAGTACCAGGCGGCGTGCGGCGAGAGCTGGAGGTTGGGCGCGTGACGGAGCGGGCTGTCGAGCGGCAGCGGCTCGCGCTCGAAGACGTCGAGCGCGGCGGCGCCGAGCTGGCCGGAGGCCAGTGCCGCGGCGAGCGCGACCTCGTCGATCAGACCGCCGCGGCAGGTGTTCACGAGCGCGCTGCCCGGTCGCATCCGCGCCAGCGCCGGCCCGTCGAGCAGATGCCGCGTGGCGTCGGTCAGCGGCGCATGCACGCTGACGAGGTCGGCGCGCTCGAGCAGTTGCTCGAAGGTGGCGGCCGTGTGCCCGTCGGCGGCGATCCGCTCGTCGCCGACGTGCGGGTCGTGGACGACCACCTCGAAGCCGACGCCGGCGGCCATCTCGGCGACGCGCGCGCCGATGCGGCCGTAGCCGATCACGCCGGCGGTCACCGCGGTCGTGCGCTGTGCGCCGGCGCCGTCGGCGGCGGCGGCCCAGCGGCCCGCGCGCAGACCGGCGTCGAGCTGCGGCAGCCGCCGCGTGAGCGAGAGCATGAACGCGAGCGTGTGGGTCGCGACCTCCTCGACGCAGTAGTCGGGCACGTTCGCGACCGGGATGCCGGCCGCGGTCGCGGCGGCGACGTCGATCATGTCGTAGCCGATCCCCAGCCGGCTGATGAAGCGGCAGCGCTCCAGCTCGGCCAGCACGGCCGCCTCGACAGGGGCCCACTGCACGATCAGCGCGTCGGCGCCGGCGGCGGCCGCGCGCACCTCGTCGGACGTGCGACAGGCGGCACGGCGCACCGTCCAGCCCGCCGGCTCCAGCACGCGCTCGGCGACGCCTTCGGTCGGCAGGTCGGAGTCTGTGACGACGACGACGCCACGGTTGCGCCCATCGCTCGCGGTCATGCGGGGTCCATCCTCGATCAAGTTGACGGAGTAGAGCTAGATACTATAGCGTCTAGCAAGATAGTGATCAATGTGAGGGATGCATGAGGACGATCGCCGCACCAGGATTCGCAGGCTCGATCGGCGTCGCCCGGCGTGACGTGACGCCGCCGATCGGGATCGCCCAGAACGCCTGGGGCCCGGCGGTCGAGCGCCGCTCGACCGGCGTCCACCGGCCGCTCGAGCTGACGGCGCTGGCGATCCGCGACAGAGCCGGCGCTCCGCCGCTCGTGCTGGTCGCCTTCGACGGCTCATGGTTCCGCTCGCCCGATGACGAGTGGCACATCCGCGAAGCCGTCGTGGAGGCTGCCGGCGGCGACGAGGCGCGCGTGCTCGTCACGCTCAGCCACACGCACTCCGGGCCGCTGTTGACGCGTGCGGCGGCCGACTGGCCCGGCGGCGAGCTGATCGCCCCCTACCTCGACGCGTTGCGCGAGGCGGCCGGTGCGGCCGCGCGCGAGGCGCTCGCCGGCACCGTTCCCGCGACGCTCGACTGGGCGACGGGTCGCAGCGACGTCGCGGGCGCGCGCGACCTGACCGTCGACGGACGGCCGCTGATCGGCTGGAACCCCGACGCCCCGGCTGACGACACGCTGCTGGTCGGTCGCGTCAGCAGCGCCGACGGCGCCGTGCTCGCGACGATCGTCAACTACGCCTGCCATCCGACGACGCTCGCGTGGCAGAACACGCTCACCTCGCCCGACTACGTCGGCGCGCTGCGCGAGACGGTCGAGCGGGCGACCGGCGGCGCGCCATGCCTCTTCCTGCTCGGCGCCGCCGGCGAGCTCGCTCCGCGCGAGCAGTACACCGGCGACGTCGCCGTCGCCGATCGGCACGGCCGCGCGATCGGCCACGCCGCGCTCGCCGCGCTGGAGGGACTGCCGCTGCCCGGCTCGGCGCTGGCGCTCCATCCGGCGGTCGAGTCGGGCGCGCCGCTGGCGCCGTGGTGGCCGGTCCCGCATGCCGCCTCCGAGCGGCTCGCGGCGACCGTCGAGGAGGTCGAGCTGTCGCTCAAGCCGCCGGTGAGCCTCGACGAGCTGGAACGGCGCTGGGCCGACGTCGATCCGCGCAGCCGCGAGGAGCGGATCCGCCGCGCGGCCGAGCAGCAGGCGAACCTCACGAGCGGATCGTCGGTCGTCTGGCCCGTGCGCGTCTGGCAGCTCGGCGACGCCTTCGTCGTCGCGCAGGGCGGCGAGTGCTATTCGAGCTTTCAGCGCGAGCTGCGGCGGCGCCATCCCGACCGCGCGGTGGTGGTCATGAACCTGACCAACTGGCCAGGCCAGGCCTACCTCTCGCCGGCCGAGCTGTACGCCAGCGACGACGCGTACACGGTCTGGCAGAGTCCGCTCGCGGAGGGCTGCCTGGAGTTGACGATCGAGGCCGCGGCGACAGCCGTCGCGCGGCTGGTGGACGAGGAGACTGCGCGATGAGCGCGAGAACGGCAGTCATCACCGGGGCACGCGGGGGGATCGGGCGCGCGACGGCGCGCCGGCTGGCGGCGGAGGGGTGGACGGTCGCATCGTTCGACCTGAGCGCGCCGGAGCAGCCCGACGCGGCGATCGAGGATCTGCTCGTCGACGTCACCGACCAGCCCGCCCTGGAGGCCGCCGCGCGCGCCTTCGCCGCCGCCAACGGCGGCCTCGGGCTGTTCGTCAACAACGCCGGCATCACCGTCCGTGCGCCGCTGGAGCAGCTGACCGTCGAGCAGTGGCGGTCGGTCGTCGAGGTCAACCTGCACGGGACCTTCAACGGCACGCAGGCGGCCGGCCGCATCATGCTCGAGCAGGGCGCGGGGTCGATCGTCAACATCGCCTCGATCGCCGCCGAGCGCGGGCAGCCGGGACGCGCGCCGTACGGCGCGACGAAGTCCGGGATCGTCGGACTGACGAAGGCGGCCGCGGTCGAGTGGGCGGCGCGTGGCGTGCGCGTCAACGCCGTCGGACCTGGCTACGTCGACAGCGGCGTCTACCAGGCGGCGCTCGCGACCGGCTCGCTCGACGGCGACGAGGTGCTCGCGCGGATCCCGATGGACCGCGTCGCCGACGCCACCGAGATCGCCGCCGTGATCGCCTTCCTCGCCTCGCCGGCCGCCTCCTACATCACCGGCCAGGTGCTCTACGTCGACGGTGGCTTCCTCGCCGACTTCGGCATCGGCGTCGTCGGGACGGCGAGATGAGCGACGCCGTCCGCGACGTCCGCGTCACGACCGTGCGGCTGGCGCTGCCGCAGCCGCTGCGGCTCGGCCCGATCGAGGTCGTCTCGCGCGAGTACGCGGCGATCACGGTGACGACCGCGGACGGCCTGCGCGGACACGCCTACTGCCTCACGCGGGAGGCGCCGGTCGCGGCGCTGGTGGAGCGGCTCGTGACGCCGCACCTCGTCGGTCGCGATCCGGAGCCGGTCGAGCGGCTGTGGGACTCCGTCCAGCGCGCGAACATGATGATCGCGCGCTCCGGCCTCGCGCTGCGCGCGATCGGGCTTGCCGACGTCGCGCTGTGGGACATCCGCGCCCAGCGCGCCGGGGTGCCGCTGTGGCAGCTGCTCGCGCGCGAACGCGGCGCCGCGGGACCTGCCGCCGACGGCAGCGCGCCGGCGCTGCTGGTCGCCGCCTACCCGACGCCCGACCGCACGCCGGGCGAGATCGCCGAGGAGGTCTTGGCCGGCGCCGCGCGCGGCTTCGCGCGCGTGAAGATCAGCCGTGATCCCGATCCCGCGCGGATGCGCGAGCTGATCGAGCGCATCGTCGCCGGGCTGCCGAGCGGCTGCGAGCTGGTCGTCGACTGCGGCTTCGTCTGGCGCGACGCCGACGAGGCGCTGGCGGAGCTGGCCCAGTGGGGCAACCCGCGGCTGGCGTGGCTGGAGGACCCGCTCGTGCCCGAGGACGCGCTCGGGACCGCGCGCGTGCGACGCGAGAGCGGCTTCCCGATCGGCGCCGGCGACGAGGTGACCGAAGCGCGCACCCACATCGCCCTGCTCGACGCCGACGCCGTCGACGTCCTGCGCGTCGACCTGCTCGCGCTCGGCGGCGTGACGCCCGCGCTCGACGTGCTCCGGCGCGCCGCCGTGGCCGGCGTCGAGCTCTCGTTCCACGTCTATCCCGAGATCAGCGCGCAGCTGGCGGCGGCGCAGACGCCGCCAGCATGGGTCGAGCTGTTCGACGGGGAGGTGCCCGGCGGCAACCCGTACGATCCCGCCCACCGCCTGAGCGCGCGTCCGGCGGTGTTGCGCGACGGTCGTCTCGTGGCGCCGGATGCGACCGGCCTCGGGCTGGAGTTCGACAGGGAGCTGGTGCGATGAAGAGCGTCGTCGTCACGGGAGCGGGAGCGGGCATCGGGCGCGCGATCGCCGAGCGCCTCGCGCGCGACGGCTGGGCCGTCGTCGGCCTGGAGCGCGACGCCGCGTTCGCGACCGAGGTCGAGGCGGCGCTCGCCGCCGTCGTCGTCGGCGACGTCGCCGAGCGGGCGACGCTGGAGGAGGCGGTCGCCGCCGCCGAGCGTCTCGCGCCGCTGACGGGCTGGGTCAACAACGCCGGGGCGACCTCGCAGGGGACGCTGCACGATCCCGATCCCGAGCAGGTGCGGCGGCTGCTGTCGGTCAACGTCGAGGGCACCTACTGGGCCTGCTCGACGGCCGTGCGCGCCTTCACCCGCGCGGGGACGGCGGGCGCGATCGTCAACATCTCCTCGATCCACGGCCGTCGCGGCGCCGTCGCGCACGCCGCCTACGACACGTCGAAGGGTGCGATCGAAGCGCTCACGCGTCATGTCTCGACCGCCTATGGGCCGTACGGGATCCGCGCCAACGCGATCGCGCCCGGCGCGATCCACAGCGCGCAGCTCGACCGCAGTCTCGCGGACTCCGCCGGCGGCGCCGCGCGCCGTGCGGCGTTGGAACGCCAGGCGCCGTTGCGCCGGATCGGCCAGCCGGCCGAGATCGCGTCGGTCACCGCCTTCCTGCTCTCCGACGAGGCGTCGTTCCTCACGGGCCAGTCGATCGCCGTCGACGGCGGCTGGAGCACCGCGCTGGTGCCGCCGGTGCTCGACGACGAGCTTGCCGAGCGCTACGGGATCGGGCCCGAGACGGACGCATGAGCCGCGCTCCGGCGCGCCGCATCGAGCGGGTCGAGGAACAGCTCGACGACGGCCGCTTCCTCTGCGTCTTCCTGCTGATCGGGAGCGCGGGGGCGGTACTGGTGGACACCGGTCTCGCGGCCACTCCGGAGCGCACGATCGCGCCCGCGCTGGCGCGCCTCGGTCTCGCCTGGGAGGACCTGCGCGCGGTCGTCGTGACGCACGCCGACGTCGACCACGCCGGCGGCCTCGGCGCCGTGCGCCGGCTCGCGCCGCGCGCGGCGGTGCTCGCCGGCGCCGCCGACCGGGCGCTGATCGAGTCGAGCGAGCTGCTGCTCGCGCGGCGCTATCGCGAGTTCCGTGACGAGCACGGGATCGACCAGCCGGAAGCGTTCTCCGCGTGGGTGCGCGCGAACGCCGACGACGGCGCGATCGACCTCGCGCTGGGAGGCGACGGCACGCTGCGCGTCGATGGGGAGTGGACGGTCGAGCTGCTGGCGGCGCCCGGCCACACGGCTGGCCATCTCGTCGTCCACGACGCCGACAGCGCGACGGTGATCGCCGCCGACGCGGTGCTCGGCGGCTTCTCGCCCGGCGCCGACGGCGAGCCGGCGTTTGCGCCGACCTACCGTTTCCTGCCCGGCTACCGCGAGACGATCGCGCGGCTGGCGGAGATCGCGCCGCGGCGCCTGCTCTGCTCCCACCTGCCGCCGTTGGAGGGCGGCGCGGTCGCCGCCTACCTGCGCGAGAGCAGCGACTTCGCCGACCGCTGCGAGGCAGAGCTGCTGGCCGCGCTCGACGGCGGCGGTCCCAGCACGCTGGCCGAGCTGATCGAGGCGATGGCGCCCACCGTCGCGACCTGGCCCGACGCGGCGCGCGACACGCTCGCGCAGCCGCTCGTCGGTCACCTCGAGGAGCTGTGCGCGCAGGGGCGCGCACGGCGATTGCCGGGCCGCCCCGCGCGTTACGCGCGGGGCTGATCGCCTGCGCCGCTCCGCCCTGACCGCCTGACGCTCTCGCGTCAGTGCGATCAACGAAGACTCAATTGTGCAACCGGAGTCATAGCGATGAACGACTCGCTGTGCCGGTCACTGTGAGCGGGTCGATCGTCCGAATTGCTTGCGCTCACGCACCTCGAGTGATAGCTATAGCATTTAGTATCTAGCCTAGAGGAGCGTGGAATGCGGTCGAAATTGTGGTTCACGGCGGTCCTCGCCGTGCTGTTCGCGTTTCCAGCCGTCGCGCACGCGGCTGGCAGAGTCATCGATGTCAAGCAGGCGGGCTACGGCGCCGTCGGCGACGGCACCACCAACGACCGAGCGGCGATCCAGAGCGCGCTCGACGACGTCGCCGCGGACGGTGGCGGCACGGTCGTGATCCCGGCCGGGAACACGTTCCTGACCGGCTCGTTGAGAATCGGCAGCGGCACGACGTTGAGAGTCGACGGCACGCTGCTGCAGAGCCAGGACACCGCCCACTACTCACCGGCGGTCGAGCGCGGCCACGACCGCGCCGTCCCGCGCGCGCAGTGGGACCACATGTGGCTCGCCAATCAGCCGTTCCTCTTCTCGAGCCATTCGAGAGACGTGACGATCGAGGGCAGCGGCACGCTCAGAATGACGCGCGAGCCGTCGGAGGAGCAGACGATCCACATCTCGCCGATCGGCTTCTACAGAGTCGACGGCTTCGAGATCCGCGACGTCACGCTGCTCGACGCGATGGGCTACAACGTCGCGCTCTACTCGACCAGACACGGTCTCGTCGAGAACGTCACCGCGCACGTCGCGCTCGCCGGTCACGGCAGCAGCGACGGCTTCAGCATCCAGAACTCGCAGCACCTGCGCATCACGCGCAACGACATCATCTCCAGCGACGACGGCATCTACGTGTGGTCGTCGTACAGAGATCCGCGCGGCACGAGCTGGTGGTCGAGCGACGAGCCGCAGCCGTCGAAGGACATCGAGATCGACCACAACGTCGTGAAGGTGTCGCCGGCCTGCTGCAAGGCCGTCGCGATCATCGCGTGGGGCGCGCAGGCGCCGGACGTCAACCAGGTCGCGATCAGCGACATCGACGTCCACCACAACAGACTCGAGGCCCCCGAGGCCGTCGGCTGCTGGTGCGACGACGTGATGACTCCCGAGGTCGGCGACCAGGCGCCGATCTCGCGGGTGCGCTTCGCCGACAACGAGTACATCGGCTCGACCAGCTCCAGCATGGCCGGGGCGCGCATCTCCGATCTGGAGACCGACTTCGGCCAATCCTCGACGATGAGATTGCAGAACCAGGCGTTCGACCTCCACGGCCTCGCGTGGTGGAGCGCCGTCGGCGATCCGGTCGTCGAGCAGCGTCCCGACGGCGACTGGGCCGCCAGAGTGCAGGGCGCCGCGGGCGCGCGCACGGCGATCTACCAGGGCATCTCGCTCGGCGACAGACACTGGGGCGCCAACACGGTGACGTACCGGCTGACGGCCGAGGTCGCCGTCAGAGGCGAGCCGTTGCGGCTGTTCGCGTACGAGACCTGCACCGGCGCGACGATCGCCGAGCGCTGGGTCGACGGCGCCCGCCGCCACCCGGAGCTGCTGGAGTTCAGAGCGAGCGCCTGCGGCAACGTGCGGATCGGGCTCGACAACGGCGGCGACGGCGGTGCGACCGGCACAGCGCACCTCTACGAGCTCGACCTGCGGTCGGAGAACTTCGCCGTGCTGGCGACCGATCCGACGGTGACGACGACCGGCTCATGGCTGGTCTTCGGCGCCGCCGGCGACCTCGGCGGGTCGCACCTCCTCAACCACCCGCCCGAGCAGCCGGCGACCGTGACGATCCCGTTCCACGGCACGCGCGCCGTCTTCCTGGCGTCGAAGGACGTCAACCTCGGCGAGGCCGAGATGTCGGTCGACGGCGCTGTCGTGGGGAGAGTCAGCTTCGTCGGGCCCGAGCGCGTCGACGGCGTGGAGGTCTTCAACACCGGTCCGCTCGCGCCCGGGGATCACACGATCACGATGCGCCCGCTGAGCGGCTACAGCGTCTTCAACGCGCTGCTGGTCGAGGACCAGCTCGTGCCGATCGAGCCTGGGGCCGCGCCGGCGGTCGCCGGTCCGAGGGAATGGCTCGACCGGATCGTCACGGTCGCGCCGGTCGAGGGCGCGACGGCGGAGGTCGAGCTGTTCGGCCCCGAGGACGAGCGGATCGCCAGCTACCCGCTCACGGGCAGAACGCGCAAGACGGCGATCGAGCTGCCGGACGCCGACGGCACCTACGCCGTCCGCGTCCGCTACCGCGCGCCGTCGGGGACCGTCGTCAGCGCCGAGACGGCGGTCGTGCTCGACCGCACGGTGCCGACGCCGCCGGTCGATCCGAGACCGCAGCCGCAGCCGCAGCCCCAGCCGAGACCGCAGCCGAGACCGGCCCCGGTGCGCGCGACGATCGCGGCCGTCAGAGGCGCGCAGACGATCGGTCGCGCGGGCGTCGCGAAGCTGGCGACGGTGAGCTGCCCGGAGAACGTCGTGAGCTGCCGCGTCAGCGTGCCCGCGCGCGTCACGGTCAAGCTCGGCGGCAAGCGTTACAGCGTCGCCGTGGTGGCCGCCAAGACGGTCAGAGGCGGCGCGAAGGCGGCGGTCGAGGTGCGCCTGCCGAGAGCGCTCGCCGCGAAGCTCGCCGGCCGCCGCGTCGCGATCGTGGCGAAGGTGACCGCCAGCGCCGGCGGCCCCGCGACGACGCGCACGGTGCGCGTCACGCTCAAGGGCCGCACGCGCTGAGCGGCCGGTGCCGCGCCGGGGGGAGGGAGTCCGGCGCGGCACCCGCTCGCTCGCGGCGGCCGGCCCTCCCCAAGGGCCCGGCCGCCACGTCTTGCGCTACCGGACGGCGCGCGCCGGCACGACGAGCCGGTGCGCGACGCCGTTCACCCGCAGCTGCACGACGACGCGAGCGTTGCCGCGCAGCCGCTGCTTGGGACGCAGCGTGACGGTCGCGCTGCCGCGGCCGGTCGCTCGCGCCGTCACGCCGGCGGCGCGGAACGTGCCGCTGATGCGCGCGGCGGTGCGTGCCCGCGCTCTCGTCGTCGTGACCGCGCAGCGGACCGCGGTGCGGCGCTTGACGAGCGTGCAGCGGACCGCGACGGTCGGCGTCTCGCCCCTCGCTCCGGTCTCGCCCTTCGCTCCGGTCTCGCCCTTGGCGCCCGCGTCACCCTTCGCGCCAGGCTGGCCGGCAGCGCCGGCTTCGCCCTTCGCGCCGGCGCCGCCCGCCGGGCCTGCCGGGCCGGTGGCACCCGCGGCGCCGTCGGCGCCCGGCGCCCCTGCCGCCCCGTCACTGCCGGACCCACCGGCCGGTCCGGCCGGTCCGATCGCGCCCGCCGGTCCGTCGGCGACGACGATCGTGCGCGTCGCCGTCGTCGTCTCGCCGTGCGTGTCTCTCGCCGTGATCGTCACCGTGTAGGTGCCGGCCGCGTCGTAGACGTGCGCGACGCGCGAGCCTCTGAGCGAGGTGCCGTCGCCGGTTCTCCACTCGACCGTCACGCCGCCGCCGAGCGGCGCCCACGCGGGCGCCTCGACGTAGACCGGATGGCCGACCAGCGCTCTGCCCGGCACGACGACCGTGCCGAGGTCCGGACGCAGCTCCTCCAGGTGCGCGTCCGGCGCGGCCGGGCTGGCCCACTCCGGCAGCACGAGCGCGTCGAACGTCGTGTGGATGCCGCTCGACGCCGGGTTTCTGCGCCCGGACGTCGTCAGTCTCAGCGTGTGTCTGCCGGCGCTCAGCGTGCCGCTGTCGAACTTCAGCAGGCCGCCGATCTGCGGGCCGTAGAAGTCGGCGTCGCCTCTCGCGACACCGTCGAGCTCCAGTTCGCCGATGCCGCCGAACGGCTTCTCGGCCGCGTACAGCTTCGCGCCTCTGCCATTGAACGCGATCGAGATCCACGCGCCCGCCTCGCCGTTCTGGTGGTCGGTGCCGCCGGCGTCCCAGCCGGACCAGTCACGCGCCCACGTCCCTCTCAGGACCCAGCGCGGATCCTCCGAGTCGATCACCGGCATCTCCAGCGCGGCGTTGTCGATCAGCGCCCACGCGCCGTTGGCGTCGGTCCGCTCGATCCCGACGCGCACGAGCCCGCAGCTCGCCTCGACGGGGATCAGCAGCCGCTCGCGACGGAGCGTGCGCGGCGCGACCAGCCGGCGGGCGAGCGTTCTGTTCGTGCAGGTGTCGCGCGCGACGAGCGCGAAGGCGTGGCCGCTGGTGACGACGTCGGCCTCGAACGTGTAGACCGCTCTGGTGCCGAGCCCGAAGCGGTTCATCTGCAGGTCGGCCGCGTTCTTGAACGCGATCCCCTGGTAGAGGCCGGCCTGCTCGCCGCGGCGCGCCTCGAGGAAACCGGCGAAGCTGCCGCTGCGCTGCGCGAACGCGGCCTCGGCCGCCTCCGGCACGTCGGCCGCTCTGTCGGTCGCGCCGGCGTTGCCCTCGGGGCTCCACCAGACGGCGGCCGTCTGCTCGAAGTCGCCGTTCATCAGCGCGTGCACGTTCGCGAAGTCGATCTGGAGGCGCGAGTCGGTGAAGTACGGCGGCACCCACGAGTAGAACGGCCACATCTGACCGCTGACCGTGTTTCTCTCCATCACGACGCGCGTCATCGGCGCCTGCTCGCCGCGCCGGATCGGCTGGATGAACGGTCTTCTCTCCGGGTTGAACGGGTTGTCGCAGTCGCAGTTGACCCAGGTGTCGTTGAGCGAGACCAGTCTGTTGTCGTGGATCCAGAGGTCGGAGATCTCGGCGTCGCGCTTGTCGGTCGGCGTGCTGGCCCACGGCAGGAAGGCGATTGCGTTGCGGGTGCCGAAGTTCTCGATGTCGTTGAAGGCGATCTCGACGTCGTGCAGCGGCGTCGACGTCGCCGAGCTCCACCACGAGCCGATGTCGCGCGGGTCGAGGTGCTTGGTCTCGAGCACGATTCCGTCGTCGCTGGTGCGGACCTTGTTGTGCAGCACCTTCACGTGCTGCGAGCCGCTGACGACGATGCCGTCGGCGCCGAGGTCGGGCGACGTTCTGACGTCGACGTTGGCGACGACGCCATTGCTGCTGTGCAGCATCGTGATGATCGTCGTGCGCGCCTCGCGGATCGTGATGCCGCGCACGGCGAACCGTCTCGCCTCGTAGAAGCCGACCGGGATCACGTCGATCCGTCTCGCCTGGTCGGGCAGCACCGTCATCTGCAGCAGGCCTCTGCCGACGAGCGCGACGTCGTGGACGCCGACGGCGCCGACGAGCGGATCGTTGTGGAAGTAGGCGCGATGCCACGGGATGTCGGTCGGCATGTCGAGACCCGGGATCGGGGCCTTGCCGTAGTCGGCGACGTCCTGGCTCTGTCTGAGCGTGCCGTCGAGCCGCAGCGTGACGCCCGATCTGAGCATCACGCTGCCCGTCAGGAACTCTCTGCCGGCCGGGATCACGACCTCGCCGCCACCGGCCGCGCCGATGTCGTCGATCGCCTGCTGGATCGCGAGGCGGTCGTTGGTGACGCCGTCGCCGACGGCGTTGTAGGGGGCGGCCGTCACGTCGGCGGACGGCTCGCCAGCTGTCGCCGCGGCGGCGGGGACGCTTGCGCCGCAGGCGACAGCAGCGGTGACGGACGCGCACAGCAGCGCGCGCCGTCCCGCGGAGGGGATGGACATAGACCTTCTCTCCTTGCTCAGCGCCGCGGCGGCGACCCCGCCGCGGCGCGTTTGATCACCGCGCGCCGGTCAGCGCGTCGGCGTACTTGCGCACGCGCACGTCACAGCTGCGTGCGTGGCCCTCGAAGTGCTCCAGCCGGCATTGGCGCGCGCAGATCTCCCCGATCCGCGCGCTCGCCGCCGGGTCGCACTCCTGGTAGGTCACGGTCTTGAGGTACTTGCCGACCCAGAGGCCGCCGGTGTAGCGGGCGGCGCCTGCGGTCGGCAGCACGTGGTTGGTGCCGATCGCCTTGTCGCCGTACGCGACGGTCGTGCCCTCGCCGAGGAAGAGCGCGCCGTAGTTGCGCAGACGGTCGAGGAACCAGCGCGGCTCGGCGGTGAGGATCTCGACGTGCTCGTAGGCGTAGTCGTCGGCGAGCGCGGCGGCCTCCTCCGGCGTCGCGACGACGTGGACGGCGCCGTGGTCGCGCCAGGCGGGGCCGGCGACGTCGGCGGTCGGGAGCGTCGCGAGCTGGCGCTCGACCTCTTCGAGCGTCTCGCGCGCGACGCGCTCGCTGGTCGAGATCAGCACGGCCGGCGAGGTCGGGCCGTGCTCGGCCTGGCCCAGCAGGTCGGCGGCGACGATCTCCGGGTCGGCGCTGCCGTCGGCGATCACGAGGATCTCCGTCGGGCCGGCGAAGAGGTCGATCCCGACCTCGCCGAACAGCTGCCGCTTGGCCTCGGCGACGTAGGCGTTGCCGGGACCCGCGAGCACGTCGACGCGAGCGATCGTCTCGGTCCCGACGGCCATCGCGGCGATCGCCTGGACGCCGCCGAGGATGCGGATCTCGTCGGCGCCGGCGAGCTGCATCGCGGCGACGGTGAGCGCCGGCGGCGCGCCGTCGAGCGGCGGTGTGCAGGCGATCACGTGCTCGACGCCGGCCGCCTTCGCGGTCACGATCGACATCGCCGCGGAGGCGATCATCGGGTAGCGACCGCCGGGGATGTAGGCGCCGACGCGCCCGACCGGCACGTTGCGGTGGCCGAGTCTGACGCCGGGCAGCGTCTCGACCTCGATGTCGAGCAGCGACTCGCGCTGGGCGCGCGCGAAGGTGCGCACCTGCTGCTGGCACCAGCGCAGGTCCTCCAGCGCCTGCTCGTCGACCTGCTCCATGCAGGCGGTGATCTGCTGCTCGTCGAGGCGGAAGTCGGTCGGCTCCCAGCGGTCGAATCTGGCCGAGTAGTCGCGCACGGCGGCGTCGCCGCGCTCGCGCACGTCGGCGACGATCGCGGCGACCGTCGCGGCGACGGCCGGGTCGCTGCCGCCCGTCGTGGCGGGTGCGGCGGGGCGTTTCAGATCGACGGGCACTGTCCTTGCTCCTCTCGTGGCTTCGGAGTCACGATACGAGTCATGCGGTGGCAAAGCAAGTGCGGTGATCGCCGAGGTGACGATCTCCCATATGCTTCAGCGCTGAGTCATGCCCGTCACGAGCCGCGACATCGCCCGCGAGATCGGCCTCTCGCAATCGACCGTCTCACGCGCGCTGCGCGGTGATCCGCGCGTCGCGCCGGAGACGCTCTCGCGCGTGCAGGCGGCGGCCGAGCGGCTGCGCTACATCCCGGACGCCGCCGCGCGCAGCCTCACGACCGGCCGCACCGACAGAGTCGGCGTCGTCGTCTCCGACATCACCAACCCCTTCTATCCCGAGATCGTCGAGGTGCTGCACGCCGAGCTGCTGCACGAGGGCTACGCGACCGTGCTGCTGAACGAGCCGCTCGGCGCCGACCTCGCCAGACAGCTGCGCGGGCGCTCGGTCGACGGCCTGATCGTCGTCGCCGCGACGCTCGACGCGACCTTCGTCGAGCAGCTGCCGCGCACCGGCATCCCGCTCGTGCTGCTGAACCGCTACGTCGACGGCGTCGCCGTCGACCGCGTGCTGTCGGACAACGTCGCCGGCGGGGCACTCGCCGTCGAGCATCTGCTCGACCTCGGCCACCGCCGCATCGGCCTGATCGCCGGCCCGGCCAACACCTCGACCGCGCGCGACCGCGAGCAGGGGCTGCGCGCCGCGCTGGCGCGGCGCGGCGTCGCCTTCGACGAGTCGCTGCGCCGCGAGGGCCCGTTCTCCCACCACAGCGGCCATCAGCACTGCAGCGAGCTGCTGGGCGGCGAGCGGCCGCCGACCGCGGTCGTCTGCGCCAGCGACGTCGTCGCCTTCGGCGCGCTCGACGCCGCCAAGCGGCTCGGCGTCGCGGTGCCCGAGCAGCTCTCGGTGATCGGCTACGACGACGTCGAGATGGCCGGCTGGGAGGCGTTCGCGCTGACCACCGTCCGCCAGCCGATGACGCAGATGGCCAAGCGCGCCGTGCGCGTGCTGCTGGAGCGGTTGCAGGGCGCCGGTGCCGTGCCGCCCGTCGAGGCGGCGCCGATACGCGAGATCTTCCCGCCGCACCTCGTCAAGCGCGAGACGACCGCACCGCCGCCCGCCCCTTAGGGCTCGCCCTCCACCAGCGGCACGAAGCGGACCGCCTCCAGTCCCGTCCGCCGCAGCGCCGCGCCGTCGGCCGAGCGCTGCACCAGCACGAGCTGCTGACCGTCGCCGCCGACGGGCGCCACCAGCCGCCCGCCCGGCGCGAGCTGCTGCTCCAGCGCCGTCGGCAGGTCCCACGCCGCCGCGGCGACGTTGATCGCGTCGAACGGCGCCGCCTCCGGCAGCCCGCGCGAGCCGTCGCCGGCAATCACCGTGACGGCGTCGCCGCCGATCCCGGCCGCCGCCAGGTTGCGCTGCGCCCAGCCGCTGAGGTCGGGATGGCGCTCGATCGTCCACACGTGCGCGGCGAGCTGCGCCAGCAACGCGGCGTGCCAGCCGGAGCCGGTGCCGACGTCGAGCACGCGGTCGTCGGGCCCCAGCTCCAGCAGCTCCAGCATCCGCGCGACGATCAGCGGCTGCGAGATCGTCTGCCCGCGCCCGATCGGCAGCGCCGCGTCGTCGTAGGCGCGGTCGAGCAGGTGCGGCGGCACGAACAGCTCGCGTGGCACCGCGGCGATCGCGTCGAGCACCCGCTCGTCGTCGATCAGCGAGCGCAGCGAGCGCACGAGCCGGGCCGCCGGATCCATGTGACGGGGTCTTCCCGTCCGTCTCTGCCACCATGCTGGGTCTCGCATGTCAGGGGTCCCGCCGCACATCCTGCGCCGGCGCATCGTCGCGCTGCTGGTGCTCGTCGCCGCGCTGCTGCTGGTCGTGGTCGTCGTCGCGCGCGTGCTCAGCGGCGAGGACGGCCCGCAGACGGCCCGCGCCGGCGAGACGACAGCGACGACCACGAGAGCCGCAAGAAGAGCGGCGAGAAGAGCCGCCGTCGACCCGACCGCCGCGCGCGACATGGGCGAGCCCGGCCCCGCCCGCCCGGTGCCGATCCTGATGTACCACGTCACGACCGATCCGCCGGCCGACGCGCCCTTCCCCGACCTCTACGTGAGAGCGTCCGAGTTCGCCGACCAGATGCAGGCGCTGCACGACGCCGGTTACGTCGCCGTCACCCAGCAGGAGGTGTGGGACTTCTGGCACAGAGGCGGCCCGCTGCCGGCGAGAGCGGTCGTCGTCTCGATCGACGACGGCTACCACTCCAACTTCGCCAACGCCCGCCCCGTGCTGAGAAGACTGGGCTGGCCGGCCGTCCTCAACCTCAAGGTCGGCAACCTGCACGAGCCGACCTACGGTCTCACCGACGGCCAGGTCAAGCAGCTGATCGCCGACGGCTGGGAGATCGACTCGCACACGATCGACCACCCCGACCTGACGACCGTCGACGCCGCCACGCTGGCGCGCGAGATCGGCGAGTCGCGCAGACGGCTGCAGAAGGCGTTCGGCGTCCCCGTCAACTTCTTCTGCTACCCGGCCGGCAGATACGACGACGCGGTGATCGCCGCCGTCGAGCAGGCCGGCTACCTCGCGGCGACGACCGTCAACCCCGGCCTCGCCGAGCCCGACGACAGCGCCCGCTTCGCGCTCAACCGCGTGCGCGTCAACGCCGGCGTCTCCGGCGCCTCGCTCGTCGGCCAGCTGCAGGGTCTCGGCGCGTAACGTCAGCCGAGCAGCTCGCCGAGCTGGTGCACGTCGAGCAGCTGCGCGACGTCACCGGGCGACTGCGGTCTGGCGAAGTGGAAGCCCTGCGCGACGTGGCAGCGCATCGTCCGCAGCACGGCGGCCTGCTCGGGCGTCTCGACGCCCTCGGCGACGGCGTCGACGCCGAGCGAGCGGGCCAGCTCGACGATCGCGGTCACGATCGCGCGGTCCTCGCCGCGCAGCACGAGCCCGTCGATGAACGATCTGTCGATCTTCAGCACGTCGACGGGCAGCAGCTCGCGCAGGTGGCTGAGCGACGAGTAGCCGACGCCGAAGTCGTCGATCGCGAGCTTCACGCCGAGCCGCTTGAGCATGTGCAGCGACTCGATCGCGGCGTCGGGATCGGCCATCACGGCGCTCTCGGTGATCTCGAGGCAGAGCCTGTCCGGTGGCAGGCTCGCGCCCTCCAGCGCCCCGCGCACGGTCGCCGCCAGGTCGGTCGCGCCGAGCTGGCGCGGTGACAGGTTGACCGCGACGACGACCCCGTCGCCACCGTTCTGCGCGTTCCAGCGGGCCGCCTGGCGGCAGGCCTCGCGCAGCACCCAGGCGCCGATCGGGACGATCAGGCCGCTCTGCTCGGCGATCGGGATGAAGCGCCCCGGCGAGACCGGGCCGTGCTGCGGGTGATCCCAGCGCAGCAGCGCCTCGACCGCGACGATGCGGCCGCTCTCCAGCGACACCTCTGGCTGATAGACGACGCGCAGCTGCCCGCGCGTGAGCGCGTCGCGCAGGCCGCTCTCCAACTCCAGCCGTTCGACCGCCCTGCGCCGCATCGTCGTGTCGAAGACCTCCGCGCGCGCCTTGCCGCGCTCCTTCGCGCGGTACATCGCGGCATCGGCGTCGCGCAGCAGTGTCTCCGGCGAGCGCTCGTCGTCGTCGGGCCCGGCGATCGCGATCCCGAAGCTGGCGGTGACGAAGCGCTGTTCGCCGTCGAGCACGAACGGCGCGCGCAGCGCGGTCGCCATCCGGTCGGCGACCTTCAGCGCGCGGTCGGTGTCGTCGACCTGCTCGATGCAGACGGCCAGCTCGTCGCCGCCGAAGCGCGCCAGCAGGTCCTCCGGCCGCAGCACCCGCCGCAGCCGCTCGGAGACGTTGCGCAGCAGGCGGTCGCCGGCCTCGTGGCCGAGCGAGTCGTTGATGACCTTGAAGTTGTCGAGGTCGACGAAGATCACGGCGACGCCGCGTCTGCTCTCACTGCCGCGTTCCAGCGCCTCCTGCAGCCGCGCCGCCAGCTGGGTGCGGTTGGGCAGGTCGGTGAGCGGGTCGTGGTTGGCATTGTGCGCCAGCTCCTGCTCGACCTGCTTGCGCTTGGTGAGGTCGAGCACCTGCACGACGTAGTTCTGCAGCGTGCCGTCGTCGTCGAGCATCTGCGAGAGGCTCCAGAGCCCCCAGCCGACGGTGCCGTCCTTGCGCAGGAAGCCGAACTCGAGGTCGCGCTGGTCCTCGGCTGGCGGCCAGTTGTCGCGGTGGGTGTCGCGCACGTCGTCGGTGCAGAGGTCCCAGATGAACAGCTCCGCAAGCTCCTGCGCGCTGTAGCCGGTCTTGCGCTGCAGCGAGCGGTTCGCCTCGATGATGCGCCCGTCGCGGTCGATCAGCGACATCCCGAGCGGAGCGTCGTCGAAGGCGCGGTGGAAGCGCCGTTCGCTCGCGCGCAGGTTCATGCGGACGGAGTCGTTGGCCTTCCACGTCGCCATGCTGGCGATCCCGAGCGCTGCGACGAAGCCGCCGTGGATCCCCGCCCACAGCCACGGGCTGCGCTCGTCTCCCTCGCCGTGCTCGTAGACGGTGCTCGGATCCATTGCGCCCATCAGACCGTGCTGCAGCACGACGTAGGCGAACGCCAGCAGGTAGGGGAACCACTCCTCGTAGGCGGCGAGCGCGACGACCATCACGAAGTAGTGGAAGTGCGCTTCGATCGTGCCGTCCCACAGGTGCACGAGGATCGCCGAGCAGGTCAGCAGCCCGACCGTGACGGCGGCGGCGCGTCCGCGGCGGCCGAGCCGCTCGACCTGCGCGAGCGCGGCGCAGAGGACGATCGGCGTCATCTCCAGCAGCGCGTGCGGGACCCCGGTGCCGCGCGCCAGCGCGAAGGCGAACAGCGCCGGGACGTGCGCCCACAGCAGGATCAGCAGGCCGGCGTGGCGTCTGTGCCAGACCGCGTCAGGCAGTTGATGGCCGCGCGGGATCCACGCGAGCGCGCGCGTCCGGACCCGACGAGCCGTGGAGACTGCCTCCATGCCATCTTGATCGGTGCGCGACACACCGCTCTGAAGGTCGAATCCGGTATGAACGTGGCGCGTACGCGCCATGTTGTCACCGTGATGTCACGGTGAAGGAACCGGACTGTTTACCAGTGAATTTCGGTGTGATGCGATGTGGCGGTCAATCGCGGCCGGCGGCGTGGGCCCAGGCGATCAGCAGCAGCTGCAGCGGCAGGCGCGCCAGCAGCGCGACCTGTCCACCGGGGATGGCGCGATAGCGCTCAGGATGGAGCGCCATGTGCAGGTTGGCGGGGAAGACGGCGACGAGCGTCGCGATGCTCAGCCAGCCGCCGGCGCGGCGCGTGCGCGGGTGCAGCGTGGCAGCACCCGCGACGATCTCGGCGACCCCGCTGGCGTAGACCAGCTCGCGGTGAGCCGGCAGCCAGTCCGGCATGATCGACTCGTAGATCCGCGGCTTGGCGAAGTGAAGGATGCCGGTGAAGACGAAGACCGGACCGAACAGGCGGCGCATGCGGCGGAGGCTAGCGCGCAGGTGTGGCACGGCGCCTCAGTCGTCGCCGCGCGGCGGGCGCCGTGCCTGCTTGCGTGCTGAGTTGCGCTGCTTCGCCTGCGCGTGGCGTCTTCTCGACGCTCGTGTCGGTCTCGTCTTCGTCCGCGGGCGGGGGACGGCGAGCGCGGCAGCGAGCCGTTCGCGCAGGCGCTCGAGCGCCAGCTCGCGGTTGACCGCCTGGCTGCGGGCGTCCTGCGACACCGCCGTCACCCGCCGCCCGAGTCTCGCGGCGATGCGCGCCTTCTGCCACGGCGCCAGCGTCGCGGAGGCGTCGACGTCGAAGACGGCCTCGATCCGGGATGCGGTCACGTTCGCGTGCTGCCCGCCCGGGCCCGAGGAGCGGCTCGCGCGCAGCGTCACCTCCGACAGCGGCAGCGCGAGGTGGTCGGTGATCGGCATCGGATCGTCCACGCCGTCCAGTATCGCGATCGGCGCCGCTCGCTCGCTCTCAGACCTCCCTTGCTCGCCCCTCTGCAACAGGGAACGCGCAGTCTGCAACATCTGTGCTTCTTCCCTGCAAATTGCGGCCCTTGCCCGCTTGAGATAGCCGGGATATCCTGCTCTCATGGCCAAGGTGCTCGTAACCATCGAAGATCCCCTCCTCAAGCGCATCGACCGCACCGCTCGCGATCGCGGCCTGACGCGCAGCGCCTACATCTCCGACCTCGCGCGCAGAGACCTCGACGCGCAGATCGGCCCCGGCGCCGACCCCAAGGTTCATGAAGCGCTCGACAACCTGCGGGCGCTGTTCGCAGACGCCGAGTACGCGACCGATGAGGACGTCACGAGCCTCGTGCGGAGAATGCGCGACGAGCGACTGGACCGCTTCTCGTGATCGACCTGGTGGTGGACGCCAATGTCGTGCTGAAGTGGCTGAGACCGGATGAGCTGCCATCCTCACGGGAAGCCGACCTTCTCTACGTCGCCCACAAGGCGGGTCGTGTCCGCGTCACGGCTCCGACGATGCTTCCGTTGGAGGTGTTGAACGTGACGGCGCGCAAGTGGCGCGTCGCGCCGGCGGTGGTCGCTGAGACGGCGCACTGGTTTGATGTGCTCGGTCTTCAGCTGGCGGCGCCCGACCTGCCGGCCGTCGCGCGCTGGGTCAAGACCGGCCTCAGTGCCTACGACGCCGCGTACGTGGCGGTCGCGGAGGCGATCGGGGCAGAGCTGATCACCGCCGACCGGCAGATCGTCGCGGCGGCACCCGGCCATGCGCGGTCGCTCGCCGACGTCGCGGCCGTCCCCGGCCTCGGCGGCTGAGCGCGCCGCTCAGCTGTCGCGCCGGCCCTTGCCGCCGCGCCGGCCCAGCACCATGCCGATCGCCGCGCCGATCAGCAGGCAGAGGACGATCACGATGATCAGCGGCAGCTTCGCCGAGCCGAATATCAGATCGACTCTGACCTGCTCGAGGTTGACGATCGCGAAGAGGGCGGCGATTGCCGCGAGGATCGCGACCGCGATCAGACGTGCTCTGTCTCTGCTCGAACGGGTTGTGGCGGTTCCGTCGGGGTCCTGCGCGGGAGAGGCCATGGGCCGGGATCATCCCCGACCCGGCCTCCCGCATCAACCGTTGTCAGCCGCGCTCGACGCGTCTGACGATCTGCCAGGCGGACGGCAGCACGATCGCGCCGACGATGGCCTTGATGATGCCGCCGACGATGAAGATCGCGAAGCCGTTGTGGATCGTCCAGCTCCAATCCTCGCCGACCGCCAGCTTGAGGCCGACGAGGCCGAAGGCGAAGACGATCAGCTGCGCGGCGACGAACGAGATGAACGCCGTCAGCACCTTGCGGTCGGCGCCGCGCTCGGCGAGGTAGCCGACGA
Source organism: Conexibacter stalactiti (assembly GCF_033542075.1). NCBI lineage: Bacteria > Bacillati > Actinomycetota > Thermoleophilia > Solirubrobacterales > Conexibacteraceae > Conexibacter > Conexibacter stalactiti. The sequence goes on along the minus strand of NZ_JAWSTH010000001.1, from coordinate 221,266 downwards.
CGCCGGTGGCGAAGATGAAGCCGATGATGTAACCGCCGCTGGCGCCGGTGATCACGTCCCAGCCGGAGTTGCCCTCGGCATAGACCGGCAGGAAGAGGCCGAGCAGCGCGTACAGCAGCATCGCGGCGGTGCCGCGACGAGCGCCGAGCGTCGCGCCGACGAGGCCGACCGCCAGCGTCTGACCGGTGACCGGGACCGGCGACGGCGGGACGGGGATCGCGACCTGCGCCAGCAGCGCGGTCAGCCCGGCGCCGGCCAGCACGAGCGCGAGGTCACGAACGCGCGCGCCAGGGATCGCGTCGGCGAGGACGAGGCCGCGCTGCTGCGCGGGCGCGGCGGATGCGATGGCCATGAAGCTCCTTTGCGGTGAAAGTCGGAACGGCGTACGACACGACGGGTCTACCTGATCTCAGGGGGAGACGCGTGCACGCGCGGCACATTTTGCGGCACCCGGGCGGCGGGAGCCCCCGGTCCGGGGGGTGGCCGCACGCCCGGAACGCGGCTGCGGCCGGAATGACCGCTCGCGCTCAGCCGCCGGAGCGGCGCACGAACAGGCTGCGGGCGGCCTTCGCGGCGATCACGCGCTCGTCGCCGAGGTCGCCGTCGCGGTCCATCCGCACGCGCAGGTGGCCGGCGGCGGTCTGCACGTCCTCGACGTGCACGTGCGCGCCAGGGCGGAAGCCCTCCTCCCACAACCAGCCGATCAGCTCGCCGTCGTCCTTCGCAACGCGCACGATCTCGCAGGCATCGCCGGCGCTCAGCTCCGCGAGCGTCAGCAGCTGCTCGTTCTCGGCCTGCTCCTCCTCCGGCGCGACCGGCCACCCGTGCGGGCAGCGCTCCGGGTAGCCGAGCCGCTCGTGCAGCCGCTCGACCATCTCGTCGGTGAAGCTGTCGCCGACGGTCTCGGCGGCGGCGTGGACGTCGGCCGGCGCGTAGTCGAGGAAGTCGGACAGGAAGCGCTCGACGATGCGGCGGCGCCGCACGACCTGCTCGGCACGCTCGATGCCCGCGGGCGTCAGCGAGATCCAGCGGTTGGGCATCCGCTCGACGAGGCCCTCGTCCTCCAGCCGTCTGAGCGTCTCGCCGACGGCGGCGCGCGAGACGCCCAGCCTGTCGGCGACGCGCGCGGCGATCGGCGTCGCCGCATCTGCCGGACGGTATTCCCCGACCGGGAAGACGAGCGCGTAGATCGCTTCGAGATAGTCGTCGGCCGTGTGGCCGCGGACGTTGCCCACGCAGCCGATCATAGGGGTTCGCTGCGATCCGCAGGCTGGCTCTCTCGCGGGCTAGTTGAGGCGTGCGCGCACGCGCTGGAGATCACGCTCCATCCGCTCGCGCGCCTCCTCTCCGACCGGCAGCGCCAGCCGCAGCTCGGCCGCCTGCAGCGCCCACGTCACGTTGCCGATCCGCTCGGCGCGCTCGGCGATGCGGTTCAGCAGCAGCGCCGCGAGCTGGTGCGCGCACTGCCAGCCGACCTCGTCCTCGCGGCCGCCGAGGTCGACGAGCCGGCCCGGCTGGGCCATGTCGGCGACGTGCGGGTCGGCGAAGGCGGCGTGCGCGAGGTACTGCTCGCGGCCGCGACCGACGATCCCGAGCGGTATGCCGACGCGCCGGCCGGCCTCGACGGCGACGACGGTCAGCGGCAGCGCGTGACCGGCGTTGCGGCGCAGCACGCGGTGCAGCAGGAGGTCGTCGAGCACGCAGTCGCGGGCGATTCTCTGCGGCGTCGCGACGGTCGTGAAGCGTTCGGCGACGGCGGCCGCGCAGCCGAGCAGCTGCTCGCGCGGCGCGGCGTGGCGCAGGTCCATCAGCTCGCCGGCGAGCGCGTCCAGCTCGGCGTCGGCCTCGTCGGCGTCGAGCGGCTCGAACTCAGCCCCGAGCGCGAGCGCGAGGTCTGCGTGAGCTGGGCATTCTGAGACGGCTTGGAGCGCGAATGGGAGCATGGAGGTCACGGTCGTTTTAGGGTGACCTAATACATACTGACATGGTCGGGAATCGAAACGCAAGTCAACCCACGCAGACCAGTGACGCGCCCGGCTCGAACGGCTGCGCTTCCGTGACGACAACGAGGCGGTCGCGCGCCAGCACCGGCGCGGCGGCCGCGCCAGCACCGGCGCGGCCGCGCTCGCGAATCGCGCCGCCGCGCTTGCCGCCGGCGCTACAGTCGCCCGATGGCGCGCCTCGAGCCGCAGGCGCTCGTCCGGCACCTCGACCGCCTGCACCGGGCGGCGTGGGCGCTGTGCGGCTCACGCGAGGAGGCCGAGGACCTGGTCCAGGAGACGGTCGCGCGGGTGCTGGAGAAACCGCGCGAGCTGCGCGGCGAGCAGGAGCTGGCGTACCTCGTGCGAGCGCTGCGCAACACCTTCCTGACGGGCCGCCGGACGGCCTCTCGACGCCCGCGCGAGAGCGCGCCGCTCGACGCGGTCGCGACGCCCGATCGGCGTGCCTCCGGGCGCCCGGAGGCGGCGCTCGCGGCCCACGAGCTGCTCGACGCGATCGCGGCGCTGCCGCAGGACTTCCGCCTCGCGCTCGTCGCCGTCGACGTCGCGGGTCTCTCCTATCGCGAGGCGGCTGACGTGCTCGGGACACGCGAGGCGACGATCGCGACCCGTCTGCATCGGGCGCGCGAGCGCGTCGCCCGCACGCTGGAGGGCGACGAGCGGGAAGGCACGGGCAGTGAACGGAGTCTGAAGTGACGGAAGAGCCGATGGAGCCCAGAGTCGACCTGACAGCGCTGGAGCACGTGACCCCCTCGCCCGCGCTGCGGTCGTGGGTGGAGGCGGCCGTCGCCGAGGCGGAGGCGGTGGAGAGCGCGGCGAGCCACGACTCCGCGCCCGGCGCAACGCCGTCGGCGGCCGCGACGTCGCGCCCCGCCCCTCCGCGCCGGCGCCGTTCGCGCCGCCCGCTCGCTCTGGCCGGCGCGCTCGCCTGCCTTGTCGTGGTCGTGCTGGCGGCGGCGCTGCTGCTGAGCGGCGGCGACGGAGGCGGTGCGCCGAGCGTGCCGCAGGTCGCCCCGGTCGCGCTGCGCTCCGCGAGAGCGCCGGCGCCGGCCGTGCGCGGCGACGGGCTGCTGGCGGCGTCGATCGACGGCGTCGCGTTCCCGGCGTGGGCGAGCTGGCGGGCGACCGGCGAGCGCAGCGACCGCGTCGAAGGGCGTGAGGTGCGCACGGTCTTCTACGCCAACCGCGGGGGTGACCGCGTCGGCTACGCGATCGTCGGGGGCGACGCGCTGCCCTTCGGCGGGCGCTACGTCAGATGGCGCGGGATCCCGATGTGGGTCTACGAGCTGGGCGACGCGACCGCGGTGATGTGGCTGCGCGACGGCCGCACCTGCATCGTCGCCGGGCGCGGGGTGGGAACGGACACGCTGCTGGCACTGGCCGGTGCGGACACGAGACCGGCCTGAACGCCGGCCGCGCGGCTGTCCCGCGACGGGAGAGCGCGGTGAGGCGCGCTCAGCCGGGGACGTCGACGTACTGCAGCACGACGCGACCGATCACGACGACGTCGCCGTGGCGCAGCTCCGCCTCCTGGATCCGCCGGCCGTTGACGAAGGTGCCGTTGGAGCTGCGGTCGTCGAGGATCCGCACGGCGCCGCGGCGCTGCGTGACGATCGCGTGACGGCGCGAGACGCTGACGTCCTCGAGCTGGATGTCGGCCGTGAAGCCGCGGCCGAGATGGGTGATCGTGCGTTCGAGCGGCAGCAGCCGCTCGCTGCCGCCCTCCTCGATCGTGAAGTAGCGGCCCGGTGCCGGGCGTCCGACGCCCGCGACGCGGTCACCGTCCGCCGGGCCCTGCAACGCGTCGAGCGCCACGGTGGGCTCGAACGCGGTGGTGTGTTCCGTCGGCGTGGTGGTCATCACTTCACCTCAGCGCGATTACCTCAAGAGAACCTCAAGGAAAGCGAAGATCGCCGTGCGAGCGGTGAGGATCCGGTGAACGACGGGTGCGCGGGCGGCCGCGCCGCCGCCCGCGCACCGCGCTCTCAGTCGCCGCTGCCTGCGCCCAGGCTCTGCTCGACGCCATCGGCGTCGGTCCAGTTGACCGCCACGGTCGGCTGGTCGAACCGCGCGAGGTAGCCGTTGGAGATGACCGGCAGCGTCACGCTGCTGCCGTCGGCGAGGTCGACGGTGACCTCGTCGACGCCGTCGGGCATGAGGCCGTACAGCTCCGTGATGACGTTGTCGGGGCTGTACGTCAACAGGAAGTAGCCGTCGGCGGCCTGATCCGCGAATGCGCAGGTCTGGCCCGGGCCGTGCAGCTCCGGGAAGACGGCGAGCAGGCACTGCGATCCGTCCGCCTTCGGCGTCACGAAGACGATCGCCTCCGGCGCTTCGACGTCGCCCTCGCCCGCGAGCCGTGCCGCCGGCGGCGGCGTCAGCTGCCGGGATTCTGCGACGTCGAGGCGGGGATCGTCGATGTGCGTGGTGGCCGGGATCGCGTCGCCGCCCGGTTCGCGCAGCAGCGCGAACTGCTCCTCGAACTCGGCCTCGAGCTCGGCGACGACGGCAGCCGGCGGCTGCGGGTCGTAGCTGTGGGCGGGCTGCGGCGCCGCCGTCGGCGCGTCCTCGGAGTGGGCGGTGCCGCCGCCGGTCAGGGCGACGAACGCCGCGACGATCGCGGCGCAGGCGAGCAGGGCAAGCAGCCGCTGCACCGTGGCTGTGGTGAATGACATGCGTCTAGTGATCCTTGATCCCGGAGAAGAGGCTCCACGTGAGCCCCATCGTGTCCTCGTTCTTGCCGCGCGCGTAGCCCCACGTCCCGCCCGCGGGAGCCGGCGAGATGACCTCGCCGCTTCCGGTCGCGCCGTAACCGCACCAGGCCGCGAACGCGTTTCCGCTCGAGCCGTCCTGCTGTGGGCCGTTCTTGCCGACGGCGCAGTGGTACATGGCGTTGGGTTGGTAGTACTTCACACGGATCAGCAGCGTGTGGTCCGTGTTGGTGCAGCCGACACCGAACGCGAGCGTCATCGTGCCGCCGCCGGCTGGGCAGAAGGCCGTCGATGCCGCATGCGACGACGCGACGCACGTCAGCAGCGTCGCGCACGCCGCGACGAGCGCCACGACGCCGCGCCACGGCCGCGCGCGGGTGATGAGGCGATATGACATAGACCCCCCTGGTTGGGTTCCAGCGCCGAATATGGATGTTTGATGAGGTTTCCGGCGCGATCGGCAGGTTAAGTGGACCCACTGTCACCGTCAAGCAGTCACAGTGAGAGGTGAGGAAGGTGACAAGCGGCGTCGCCCGTTCTGCTGAGGCGAGGTCGCTGTCACAAGATCAGGTGCTCGTGGCACTACCTCTCCGATGAGCCTCCGGCGCACATCCGGCGACAGCTGCGACCTCGCTCGGTCGGTCACCGACCCGCGCGCGTTCGAGCTGGTCTATGACGCCTACGCGACGCGGGTGCTGGCCTTCCTGGCACGCCGCACCTTCGACGCCGAGGCGGCGCGCGACCTGACGGCTGAGACCTTCGCGCAGGCGTACCAGGGCCGCCGTCGCTTCCGCGGCTCAACCGACGACGAGACGGCGGCGTGGCTGTACGGCATCGCGCGCAACCTGCTGAACCGCTACATACGAACGGGCGTCGTCGAGCGCAAGGCGGTTGAGCGGCTCGGCATCCGCGTGCCGCAGCTGGTCGAGGCCGACTACGAGCGGATCGTCCAGCTCGCCGGCCTCGCCGACCTGCGCGCGGTGATCGCCGAGGAGTTCAGCAGGCTGCGGCCCGATCAGCAGACGGCCGTCCACCTGCGCGTCGTCGAGGAGCTGTCGTATCCGGAGATCGCGACGCGGCTGGCGATCAGCGAGCAGACGGCGCGTGCCCGCGTCTCGCGCGGGCTGCGTCAGCTCGTCGCCGGCGTCGAGAACGTCCCCGGGATGAAGGAGGGGCTGACGTGAGCGCCGTCGAACCGCCCTTCCTCGCCGGTCTGCGGCAGGAGTTCGAGCGCGTCGCCGAGGCCGATGCGGCGGCAGGTCGCCCGGCGCCACGGCGCCGCCCGCGGCCGCGAGCGCTGCGGCTGCGCGTGGCGCTGCCGGTGCTGACGGCGTTCGCGCTGCTGGCGGCGATCGCCGTGGTCGCGACCGGGGCAGTCTCGCTCTCGATCGATCTCGGCGGCTCCGACCCGGTGCCGATGAACGCTCCGAGCGAGGGCGCCGCGAGCGGGTTCAGCGATGAGCTGGTTGCCCGCGTCGGCGTCCTGAGCCGCGCGCGCACCGACGGCGACGCGATCGATCCGAGCCTTGTCAGATCGTTGCCGCCTGACCTGCGTCTGGGGCAGTCGCTGCGTGTCGTGCCGCCGCCGGGCGCCGATCCCACGGCCGCGTCGCAGCTCGCGATCTGGTTGGTGCCGACCGCAAGCGGCTCTGTGGCGGTCACCGTCTGGCAGGCCCAGGGTGGTGAGGCGGGCAACCCGACGCAGTTCGATGCCGCTGGGTTGGCGAGCGGGCGTACGTCTGCGCTCGTCGGCGAGCAGATCTTCGGCGTCGCGCCCGATGGCGTCGATCGGGTCACGGTCAGGGATGGGGCTGGCCGCGAGACCGAGCTGCCCGTGAACGACAACGTGTTCATCGGGAACTTCGAGGGTGCTCGCCCCCTCATCACCTGGGAGGGGATGAGAGGACCTTAGTTTCACGAAGCCGGGGCGGCGGGGATCGGGGTTGCCGCAGGTCGCGTGGCCTGCGGCAGCCCCGACACGAAGTCGCCAGCAAGTGTCCGGGGGAGACGGCCGGGCGAGCGCGTGCGGGAGCGCGCTCCACGGCCGATCGCTTCCGGTGGGTCGCCGGTCGGTAGCGGACGTCGCCGGGCAGCGGCGCACGCGGGCACCAGCAACTGCGGGCGGACGAGACGGACCGGGCGCGCGTCGTCGCCTACGATGGCGGGACCGCCGCAGCGAGACGCTTGGAGACCGCCAGTGACCGCCGAACAGAACCTCTTCACCCTCTACGCCGCCTTCAGCGCGCCGGCCGCCCGCCGGCTGGCGCCGGAGCGGCGCGCGGCGGCGGCCGTCGAGGCGGCGGCCGCGCTCGCGAGCAGCGGGGCGACGGTTCGCGGCACCTACTCGCTGCAGGGCTTCCGCGCCGAGGCCGACCTGCTGCTGTGGCTGATCGCGCCGACCGCCGACGCGCTGCAGGACGCGATCGTCGCCTTCCGTCAGACCGAGCTGGGCCGCTCGCTCGACGCGCACTGGACCAACATCGGCGTCCATCGCGAGGCCGAGTTCGCGAAGTCCCACATCCCCGCGTTCCTCGCCGGGGAGGAGCCGCGCAAGTACGTCTGCGTCTACCCGTTCGTGCGCTCGCTGGAGTGGTACCTGCTGGAGCCCGACGCGCGCTCGGGGATGCTGCGCGAGCACGGCATGATGGGTCGCGAGTACCCGGACGTCCGCGCCAACACGGTCAGCGCCTTCGCGCTCGGCGACTACGAGTGGCTGCTCGCCTTCGAGGCCGACGACCTGACGCGGATCGTCGACCTGATGCGCCACCTGCGCGGCGCCGACGCGCGCCGCCACACGCGCGAGGAGCTGCCGTTCTTCACCGGAATCCGCAAAGGGCTCGCGGATGTTGTCGCTGACCTTCCGTAGCGGATTCCGCGAATCCAGCAAGCGCCTGGCCGACGTGGTGGCCGACCTGCCGTAGCTCAGTCGCCGGCGAGCCAGCCGTCGAGCAGCCGCCGCGCGATCGCCAGCGGCGGCGGCAGCAGCAACGTCGCGCCGGCGTCGGTCGCCTCCCACGTGCCCGACGCCTCGGCGGCCGCGGCCGCCGCGACCTCGGCGCGCGTGAACCAGCGCACGTCCTCCAGCTCGCCGTCGAGCACGGCCGCCTCGCCGCCGGCGTACTCGGCGGTGAAGCCGAGCATCAGAGAGCTGGGGAAGGGCCACGGCTGGCTGCTGACGTAGCGCGGCGCGCGCACCGTCACGCCGGCCTCCTCCAGTACCTCGCGCGCGACCGCCTCCTCGAGCGACTCGGCCGCCTCGACGAAGCCGGCGAGCGCCGAGTAGCGCCCGCGCGGCCACGACGGCTGCCGCCCGAGCAGCACGCGGTCGCCGTCGAGCACGAGCATGATCACGACGGGGTCGGTGCGCGGGTGGTGCTCGCCGTGGCAGACCGGGCAGCGGCGGACGTGGCCGCCGTCCTCGACGTCGGTCACCGCGCCGCAGCGCGCGCAGTGCGCGTGGGTCCGATGCCAGCCGAGCAGCGCGGAGGCGTAGGCGGCGAGGCCGCCGACCTCCTGCGGCAGCAGCGCGCCGGCCTCGCGCAGCCCCAGCACGCGCGCGCCCGGCGTCAGCGGCCGGTGGGCATGGACGTGCTCGACGTCGACGGCGAACAGCGCGCTGCCGTCCGGCTCGACGCCGAGCAGCACCGTCGTGCCGGCGCCGCCGGGGATCAGCTCCAGCGGCAGCCGCACCAGCTGCGGCTCCTCCTCGCCGCTGACGAGGATCCCGTCGCGCGTGACCGCGAGCGTGCGGCTGGCGGGGTCGTGCAGCCGCTCCTGGACCCACGCGGCATCTCTGCGGCGGGGTCCGGCGCGGTCGAGCTGCGCGCCCGTGAACGTGTTCGGCGGGACCATCCATGGACTGTCGCAGATGGGACGGGAGGCGCAGTCTTCGCTCCGACCGGCCACAGACCGACCGGTCGCTAAGATCGAGGCATGGCACGCAGAACCGCCGCTGACGCGCGCGACACTCGTGGACGGATCGTCTCCCGCGCGCTGAGGATCGCAGCGACCGACGGGCTCGAAGGGGTCACGATCGGCCGTCTCGCCGACAGCCTGGAGATGAGCAAGTCGGGCGTGCTCAACCACTTCCGCACGAAGGAGCTGCTGCAGCTCGCGGTGATCGAGCAGGCGTCGGAGATCTTCCGCGTGGAGGTCTGGGAGCCGGCGCGCGAGGAGCAGCGCGGCCTCGACCGGCTGCTCGCGATCGAGCACAAGTGGATCGACCTGATCAGCGGCGAGACGTGGCCGAGCGGCTGCTTCTGGACGGCTGCGGCGGCCGAGTTCGACGGCCGGCCGGGCCCGGTCCGCGACGCGCTGGCGGAGGCGCTCGGGCGCTTCGACGCGGCGATGCAGCGCGAGGTCGGCCGCGCGGTCGAGGCTGGCGAGCTGCCGGAGGGCACCGATCCCGGGCAGGTCGTCTTCGAGCTGCGCGGCGTCGTGATGGCGACCAACCAGCAGCTCCAGCTGCAGGACGACACCTCCGCGCCGGAACGCGCGAAGGCGGCAGTGCGGCGGATCCTCGGCGCTCCGGCGCAGCTTCCGGCGTCCTAACGCGGCCGCAACATACAGTCCGACCGATCGGACTCTAAATGCGCTAGAGTGGGCGCCGAGTTCGCCACCCCTGCACCCGGGCGGCGTCGATCGGCAGTCGCGCGGCGACGCCGCAGCGACGCTGCCCGGGTTCTCGCCCAGGAGGTTCCGAGATGTCTTTCACCGCCTCGTCGCCGGAGGCTCCTCCGGCGACGCGTCCACGCGTGCCCGAACCGGCCAGGCCGGGACCCGCGATCGCCGTCGCCTCGGCCGCGACCTTCGTCGCGTTCCTCGACGTGACCGTCGTCAACGTCGCGCTGCCCGACCTCCAGCGCGACTTCCCCGGCGACTCGCTCGTGGCGCTGTCGTGGGTCGTCGCGATCTACGGCGTGCTGTTCGCCGCGCTGCTGACGCCGGCCGGCCGGCTCGCCGACGTCGTCGGCCGCAAGACCGTCTTCCTCGGCGGCTTCGCCGCCTTCACGCTCACCTCGGCGCTCTGCGCGCTGGCGCCGAGCGTGCCGCTGCTGATCGCGCTGCGCGCGCTCCAGGGCGCAAGCGCCGCGTTCATGATCCCCGCCGCGCTCGGGATCGTGCTCGCCGTCTCCAGACCGGAGAAGCGCGCCGCCGCGGTCGGCCTGTGGGGCGCGACGACCTCGATAGCGGCCGCGCTCGGCCCGGCGCTCGGCGGCCTGCTGATCGACGGCTGGAGCTGGCGCGCCGTCTTCCTCATCAACGTGCCGATCGGCCTCGCCGTGCTGTGGGCCGGCTGGCGGCTGCTGCCGTCGCTGCGGCGCGGCGACCGGCAGCTGCCCGACCTGCTCGGCTCGCTGCTGCTCGCCGCCGGCTTCGCGCTCGTGCTCGTCGCGCTGACCGAGACGGCGCAGTGGGGCTGGCTCGACGGCCGCACCTTCGCCTGCGCGCTCGCCGGCCTGCTGCTGCTCGCCGTCGTCTGGCGGCGCACGCGCACGCATGCCGCGCCGGCCGTCGACACGACGCTGTGGCGCAACCGCGTCTACGCCGCCGCCAGCGTCGGCGCCGCGCTCTACGGCGTCGCGCTGTTCGCCTGGATGCTCGCCTGCGTCCTGTTCGTGACGGGCGTCTGGGGTTACTCGATCGTCGAGGCGGGGCTGGCGATCACGCCCGGCGCCTTCAGCTCGGCCGTCGCGGCGGTGCTCGCCGGCAGAGCGGTCGAGCGGCACGGACCGGCGCCGGTCGTCGCGATCGGCTCGCTGCTGTTCGCCGCCGCGGGCGTGTGGTGCGTGCTCGGGATCGGCGAGACGCCTGAGTTCTTGGCCTTCTGGCTGCCGCTCGGGATCGTCGGCGGCGCCGGCATGGGCAGCGCGACCGTCGGCCTCACCGCGGCTGGCGCGCGGGCGCTGCCGCCGGAGCAGTTCGCCGCCGGCACCGGCCTGCTGATGACCGCCCGCCAGCTCGGCGGGGCGCTCGGCGTCGCGGCGCTGGCGGCGATCCTCGACGCGAGCGACGGCGGCCTCGGCGGCTTCCGCGGCGTCTTCGCGATGTGCACCGCGGCGACCGTGCTGACGGCGATCTCGGCGCTGTGGCTGAGGCGCCGGCCGGCCGCCGGCGAGACGACCACGACCACGACCACCACGACACCCGAGGCGGTGACGGCATGAGCCTCCCACTCCATCCCAACGAGCTGGTCGACCCCGACGTGCTCGGCGGCCATCAGGAGCACGCGCTGTTGCGCGAGCTGCCGTGGTCGCGCTTCGCCGTGCTCGGCGACAGCGTCGCCGAGGGGGTCGGCGACCCGGTCGACGGCTACGCCGGTCTCTTCTGGGCGGACCGTGTCGTGCGCGCGATGCGCACGCAGCGGCCGTCGCTGGCCTACCTCAACCTCGGCCGCCGCGGGCTGCTCGCGGCCGAGGTGCGCGAGCAGCAGCTGGCGCAGGCGCTCGCCTTCGCGCCCGATCTCGCGGTCGTCTGCGCCGGCGGCAACGACACGATGCTGCGCCAGTTCGACCATGAGGCGGTCGAGCGCGAGCTCGACGCGACCGTCGGCGCGCTGCGCGACGGCGGCGCCGACGTGCTGCTGTTCACGCTCTTCGACATCGGGCAGGCGGTCGAGATGCCGGAGCCGTGGGGTTCGCGCCTGCGCGACCGGCTGTCGTCGCTGGCGCTTGTGACGACCTCGGTCGCGCGCCGCCACGACGCGCTCGTCGCCGACTGCGCGACGCACCCGCGCGCCGCCGATCCGTCGATCTACAGCAGCGACATGATGCACCTCAACATGCGCGGCCACGCGATCGCGGCCGGCGCGGCGATTCGCACGCTCTCGCGCGCGATCCATCCGCCGGTGGAGGCGGCTGGCGTGGCGTGAGCGGCTAGGGTGTCGAGCCGTGTCCTGGCAGAGGCTCGACACCCGCATCGCCTATGAGAACCAGTGGATCCGCGTGCGCGAGGACCAGGTCGTCAAGCCCGACGGCTCGCGCGGGATCTATGGCGTCATCGAGGTCGTCAACCCGGCCGTCTTCGTCGTCGCGCTGACGGCGCGCGAGGAGGTCGTGCTGGTCGAGCTGGAGCGCTACACGATCGGACGCACGTCGCTGGAGGTGCCGGCCGGCGCGACCGACGGCGAGGATCCGCTCGTCGCCGCCAGACGCGAGCTGCGCGAGGAGACCGGCCTCGTCGCCGCGCGGTGGCAGCAGGTCGGCGAGATGAACGCGCTCAACGGCGTCGCGAACGCGCCGGAGGTCGTCTTCCTCGCGACCGAGCTGAGCGACGGCGGCGACGGCGACGAGCGCGCCGAGGAGGGGATCACCGCCGTGCGCGAGGTCCCGTTCGGCGACGCGCTGAGACTGATCGGGACCGGCGAGATCGTCGACGGCGAGACGATCGCCTCGCTCGCGCTCGCCGGCATCGCGCTCGGCCGCTTCAGCTGAGGTCGATCCGCTCCAGCGCGACGATCTCGCAGCCCTCCGGCGGCGGCTCTGTCGAGGCGCGGTAGGCGGCCAGCTGCTCGTCGCCGAGCCGGCGGAAGGCGTGCTCGACGTCGTCGACGTACTCCTGGCTGATCAGCAGCCGCCGCTCGCGCGCGCCGGCGCGCAGCCGCTCCCGCCCCGCCGCGCTGCCGACGTACGCCCAGACGCGCCCCGGCGCCGCGCTGATGCGGTCGGTCACCTCGACGCGGCGGTAGTTGCGTTCGCGCTCGTCGAGCCGTTCGAGACCGGCCGCGTCGACCGGGAGGCAGAGGCCGTTGACGCTGCTGCCGGCGGCGCGCACGATGTCGAGAAAGGCGACGAAGGCGTGCGGACGGGCATGCGTCGCACGCTGGCGATACCACTTGTAGCCGGGCAGGTCGCGGCGGTTGTCCATCGCCACGCCCCAGCAGCGGCGATGGCCCGAAAGCGTCGCCAGGCGGCCATGACCGAAGTCAGCCGCCAGCGAGCCGTAGCCGAAGATCCAGTCGCCGCTCGCCGAGATCGCGCTCACGCGCGAAGGCCTACCCGATCGTGACGTCGCCGGCGCTCCCGGAGCCCTCGACGCAGAAGCCGGTCGCCGCGTAGGCGGCGCCGCCGGCGAGCTGCGCCCATGCCGGCAGCGTCAGCGTGATCCGCCCGCTGTCGCCGGAGCGCTCGGCGTTCCAGGTCTGCGTCACGCGCGTGCCGGCCGGCAGCGTGAAGGCGGCGCGCACGCCGGCCAGCGCCGCATCGGGGCCGCTGATCTCGAGATGGCCGCACCAGCCGGCGTTCCAGCTGTTCTCGACGACGACCGTCGCGCTCAGCGAGCCGGGCGCGGGCGGCCCCGGGGCGGGCGCGGCCGGCTGAGCAGGAGCGGCCGGCTGCGCGGGGGCGGGCTGGGAGGGCGCCGCGGGGCTCGCGGGGCTCGCGGGCGCTCTCGCGGCCGGCTTGCCCGCTCTTGGCACAGCACCTCTGCGGACTCTGCCGCGCGACCGTCTCGGCGCGGTGAAGACGGCGCCGCTGCCGCGGAAAGCGACGCGCTGGCGGGCGATCATCCGCTGCAGCAGCGCGGTCTTCGCCGGCTGCACCGAGGTCCAGTCGTCCTTCAGCACGCCGCCGGTGTCGCCCGAGTTCGGGTTCAGCGCCCAGTAGGTCCACGACGCGCCGGTGCGGCTGATGTAGTCGAAGAACTGGCGCTGCCAGCGACCCTCGGCGCTCGTCATGTCGACGTTGCGGCCGCCGAACTCGCCGACGAGGATCGGCGCGATCCCCTGCTCGGCGATGAAGCCGAAGCCGGTCTTCCAGCGCTGCTCCAGCAGCGCCGGCGTGTTCGCTCTGCCGAACCACGGCTGCGGGAAGACGCCGGGACCGTACTCGTGCGGCGAGTAGACGAGGCGGCCGGCGCGGTCGAGGCGCACCGGGTGCTTGCGCACGCCTTCGAGGTTGCCGCCCCACCAGTGCGTGTCGAGCTGCTGGCCGGGCACGGGCGCGCCGCCGCCGACCCCTTCGACGACGATCAGCCAGTTCGGCGCGATCCCGAGCACGGCGTTGCCGGCGCGCTCGGCCGCGCGGCGCCAGTCGGTCGGGCCGCCGGTCCCCCACGTCGCCTCGGCGTGCGGCTCGTTCTTGAGGTCGGCGCCGATCACGTTCGGCTGGTCGCGGTAGCGCTTGGCGAGCAGCTTCCAGGTCTCGACCCAGTCGTCCTCGCTGAAGCCCTGGCCGTACCAGAGCCCCTCGGTGTAGGCGTTGTCCGCGTGCGAGTGGTTGTCGAGCAGGATCAGCAGGCCCTGGCGCTCGGCCTCCTGCACGATCGCGTCGATCGCCTCCAGCGGCGTCGCGCCTCTCAGCGCCGCGTTCTTGCCGGCGGCGAAGTCGGCGCCGGTGACGGCCTCGCGCGAGCGGATCGCGGCGAGCGAGAACGGCAGCCGGATCGTGTTGAAGCCGAGTCGGCGGACCTGTGCCAGCACGTCTCTGTAGTCGCGCGACCAGAGCCCGTGGGCGAGGTGGTTGCTGGTCTCGAAGCCGAACCAGTTGACGCCCTGCAGCACGACCGGGCGGCCGGCGGCGTCGACGATTCTGGAGCCCTTGGTCGCCAGCGGCGTCGCGATCATGCCGCCAGCCTTGCGGGCTCTGGCGCCGGAGGCGCCGGGAGCGCCGCTCGCGGCCGCGACAGCGAGTGCGACGAGCAGGCTGGTGGCGATGAGGGTGAGGGAGCGACGCATGGAGGAACTATGCACATTGATCGGAGCTTTCGACGCGGTCTGGAGCGGAAAGCGGCAGCGGCGGACGAACGGCCGAAAAACACGCAAAGGCCCGCCTCTCCGGAAAGGCGGGCCCTCGCGTGGTACTTCCCCAGGTTGGCCGCTAGGGGAAGATGTGGCGCACTCGGCGGAAGAGGTTGCGCACCATCTCCAGCGTCGAGAGCAAGGTCAGGACGATCAGCACCTTCCAGCCGATGTCGACCGGGGTCGACAGCACGTTGTTGAGCGTGTCGCGCATGCTCAGACCACCTCTCCGGTCGCGATCATCGTCTGGCCGGCGGGGAGCCCCTCGGCCTTGTACTGGCGGGCCCAGCCGTCGCGGCGGATGCCGACGACGACGGTCGCCCAGGAGGTCACCCACGCGAACAGGCGGAACCAGAGGTAGATCTCGACCATCACCAGCGTGCCGGCGAGGAAGAGGTCGAGCCGCGTGTGGTTGGGGACCTTGCGGGCGTGCTTGAAGTTCAGCACGGCGGCGAGCACCGGCGGGACGACCCAGATCCAGTTCCACTCGAAGGCGCCGATCAGCAGCGAGGTGCCGAGCAGCAGCACGAAGAGGCCGCGCGTCAGCGCGTTGATGCCGTTCTTCAGCTGCACGCGCCACGGGTACATCGTCGTGGCGCCGATCTTCGAGCCGAGCAGCAGGCGGATCATGCCCTCGTCCCACTTGCGGCGCTGGGCCCACAGCGATCTGATCGTCAGCATCGGGCCGGCGTAGGCGCGCGCCGTCGCCGAGACCTTCGTCTCCCAGCCGCGCGCGGACAGCATCCACGTCAGCTCCATGTCTTCGACCTGCGCCTCTGGATCCCACGGGGAGAGGCGGCGCTCCTCGTCGACGATCTGCTGCAGCGCGTCGACGCGGAAGAGCGTCGCCTGACCGCCGAGCACGTACGTGTTGCGCTTGCGGTGGAGGATGTCGATCGTCCAGGAGGCGAACTCGAGCCGCTGCATGCGCACGAGCAGACGCGCCCACTTCGACTGGCCGAGGTCGGGGTCGAAGGTGTAGCGGGCCATCACGCCGCCGACCTTCGGGTTGGCCTCCAGCTCGTCCTCCATCGCCGCGAGCGAGTCGGGCGAGAGGACGGTGTCGGCGTCGACGCCGAGCATGTAGTCGAAGCCGTAGGCGACGTACTGCTGCCAGGCGGTGCGGAGCGCGCCGACCTTGCGGTCTCTGTTGCCGACCGTCTCGATCACCGTCACGCGGCGGCCGAAGCGGCGCGCGATCTCGACTGTCTTGTCGGTGCAGTTGTCGGCGACGACGACGATCCGCTCGGGCCGGCGGGTCTGCGCCAGCAGCCCCTGCAGGACGCTGGCGATCGTGCCTTCCTCGTTGTGCGCGGGGACGACCACGACGATCTTCGCGGTGCGCGTCTTCGGCGGGCGGTTCTGGAAGCGGTGCACCGCCATCGATGCGTTCCAGTACATCTGCGTCAGCTTGTTCGAGACGCTCGCGCGCGGCTGCGGCCGGGCCGACGCGGGCTGCTCGTACGGGACCAGCGCGGTGCTGGTGCTCTGACGCTGCGCCTTGCGCAGCTTTCGGCTCAGCCGGCCCCGCTTGGGGGCTCCGTGGCTTTGCCTGCGGTCGAAACGCGTGCCGTCCTCGTGAGGACTGCGCGAGCGTCTCGTCGCGGGGGAAGTCGTGCGATCTGCGGCCATGCACCGATGGTGGGGCACGCAAGATGTGCGCACATGGGGCATTCACGCGCAAAACCTGTGCGAGATCTCGCACCTTTGGTGAGGTTTGTGCATGCCCTGTGAACTTCGGGAGGGCATGCCCACCTATCTGTGGTCTTGAAACACGATGAGTTGACATGCGCCTAAAGCAAGGGGGTAAGGCTGCCGACATGGGACACGTGGAGCGTTCCGCACCCCCTTTCCTGCGCAGTCGCGTGCAAGAGGCCGTCGAGGCCGAGCGTGCGCAGACGCGCGCGTGGCTGCACGACTCCGTGCTGCAGGTGCTCGAATACCTCGCCAGCGGCGGCTACGCCGACGAGCCCGACGCGCGCGAGCTGGCGCGCATCGCCGCGGACGCCGCCACCGAGCTGCGCGCCTACGTCGAGGGCGAGGACCCGGACAGAGCGGCCAGGGGCGAAGGCGAGCTGTGCGCCCGCCTCCTCGCCGCCGTCGAAGAAGAGCGGGCGCTCGCCGACCACGAGATCGGCCTCGTCTTCGGCGAGTTCGAGACGCCGGTCGAAGGCTGGGCGGCCGAGCAACTGGCGCTCGCCGCGCGCGAGGCGCTGCGCAACACCCGCAAGCACGCGCGCGCGACGCGCGCGCTCGTGACCGCCGACGTCGTCGGCGGAGCCGCGACCGTCATCGTCAGCGACGACGGCGCCGGCTTCGTCGTCGGCGCGGTGCGGCGCGGCGGCGCGGGTCTGCGCGAGTCGATCGTCGGCCGGCTGGCGCGCGCCGGCGGCCACGCCGGCATCCGCTCGCGACCCGGCCATGGCACGCGCGTGACGCTGCGGCTCCCGCTCACCGACGCGCAGGGCGACGCGACGCCCGGCGCCGAGCGTGACGTCGACATCGATGACGGCACGAGCGCGGGGCGCGCGGCGTGAACATCCGCGTGCTGGTCGTCGAGGACTTCCCGCTCGTCCGCGACGGGGTCGTCGCCGCGCTCTCGCGAGACCCCGGGATCGAGGTCGTCGGCGCCGCCGGTGACGGCCGCGAGGGACTGGAGCTGGCGCACAGGCTCCGCCCCGACGTGATCCTGCTCGACCTGCACATGCCGGAGCTGGGCGGGATGATGGTGCTGGAGCGGCTGCGCACCGAGCTGCCGGCGACCCGCTCGATCGTGATGACCGCGAGCGAGAAGGCCGAGCCGCTGCTCGACGCGGTCGCGGCGGGCGCCGCCGGCTACCTCACCAAGCGCACCAGCGGGGAGGAGCTGCGCCAGGCGATCCTGACCGTCCACGGCGGCGGCTCGGTGATCGCGCCTCAGCTCGCGCCCCACCTGCTGCAGGCCTACTCGCGCGCGTCGACCGGCGAGGCGCCCGACGTGCGCCAGAAGCTGACCGCGACCGAGCACGAGGTGCTGCGGCTGGTCGCGCAGGGGCTGACCGACAGACAGATCGCCGAGCACCTCTTCGTCTCGCCGCGCACGGTCCAGAACCACCTCGCGCGGATACGCGACAAGACCAACCTCAGACGCCGCTCGGAGCTGGCGCGCTGGGCCGTTCTGCACGCCGTCTACTGATGGCGCTGCCGGCCGATCGCACCCACGGCCGCTGGCCGTACCTCGCCGCCGCGGCCGCGCCGATCGCGACCGCCGTCGTCGTCGCGCGCCGCGACCAGCTCGGCGAGGACGTCCGCTGGGCGCTGTGGACGGCGCCGGCGGCGCTGCTGTGGCACCAGACCGAGGAGTGGTTCTGGCCCGGCGGCTTCCTGCCGTGGTTCAACCGCGAGGTGCTCGGCAGCGACGCCGACGAGTTCCCGATCACGCGCCGCGGCGGGCTCGTCATCAACGTCGCGATCGGCTGGGGCGTGACGGCCGCTGCCGCGCGCGGCGGGATGCGCACGCCGGCGCTCGGGGCCAGCGCGCTCGCCGTCAACGTCGCCAACGGCGCGATGCACGTCGCGCTCGCCGCGCGCAGACGGCGCTTGAACCCCGGCACCGTCAGCTCCGCGACGCTCTTCCTGCCGCTTGGCGTCGCCGGCCTCGCAGCGATCGCGCGCGACCCGCGCGGCGGCGCCCGGCCGCTGGCGATCGGGCTCGCGGTCGGCGCCGCCTCGGGCGCCGGCACCTTCGCCGGGATGCGCGCACGGCTGGCGCGATCCCGTCGCCGCGCCGGCTGACTCCCGCCGCATCGCCGGCTGACCTCGCCGCCGCCTGAGCCCTCGCCGCGCGCGCCGCGCGCTACCGTCAGCGCCATGCCCACCGCCTTCGTCCACACCTGCGTGCGCGCGCTCGACGTCGATGCGTCACTGCGCTTCTACGAGCTGCTTGGCTTCGAGCAGCGCGGCCGGCTGACCTTCGAGTCGGCCTACAACGTCTACCTCGGCCTGCCTGGCGGCGGCGACACGCTGGAGCTGACGGTCAACGTCGGCCGCACCGAGCCGTACGACCTCGGCGACGGCTACAACCACCTCGCGCTGACGGTCGACGACCTCGACGCGCTGCTGGCGAAGCTCGCCGCGGCGGGGATCAAGCCGGAGAAGCCGCCGTACGCGCCCGGCGGGCGCGAGGAGATCGGCCGCATCTGCTTCGTCGCCGACCCCGACGGCTACCGCATCGAGCTGATCGACGGCGGCGCCTTCCCAACGCCGCAGGACCCGCCGCACCCCGCCACGACGGCCTGACACGCCCGCCTCGACTGTTCGTCCATTCCTCCCTCCGTTGGGGGAGGTGGGAGGGAGGAACGTCGCATGACGCGGCCCTGCCGCCGCCGTAGCTTCACGGTTACGCCGCGCTCCTCGCCAGGAGGGCAACGGGTGCGGCGCCCACGATGCCGAGACCGTCGAGATCAGCGAAGAAGCGCAAGGCGCGCAAGCCCGTCTGTCGCAAGACGACGGTCAAGCCCAAGCGCGCGTCGAACAAGCGCGCCGCGAAGAAGCAGCGCGCCGCCGCGCGCTGCAGAGCGCCGGTCAAGCGAGCGGCGAGAAGAAGAACGACGCCGAAGAAGCGTCCCGTCGTCAGACGGCCGCCCTCGACCACCCATCCGTCGCTGCCGTCGCTGCCCGCTGACACGCCCGTCCCGGGACTGCCGCCGGTCGACACGCCGCCGCCTCCACCCCCGCCGCCCGATCCGCCGCCGTCGGATCCGCCGCCGGCCGGCGTCCATCGCTACAACGGTCCGTTCGGGATCGAGCAGGCGACGCGCCTGCTGTGGCGCGCCGGCTTCGGCCCACGCCGCGGCGAGGCGGCGCACTACGCCGCGCTCGGGCTCGACGGCGCGGTCGCCGCGCTGACGCGCGCCAGCGGCGCCGCCCAGCTGATCGGGCCGGAGCCGTACGCCCAGAACCCCGACGGCGGCGGCTACGAGCCGATCCAGCCCGGCGTCAGATTCGAGCACGACCATCTCCACTGGATGGACCGGATGGTCCGCTCGACGCAGCCGTTCGTGGAGCGGATGGCGTTGCTGTGGCACGACTGGTTCGGCGTCAGCGACGACAACGTCGGCCAGTACACGCTGCTGGCCAGACACATCGACCTCTTCCGCGCCCACGGCCGCGGCTCGTTCCGCGACCTCGCACGGCTGGTGATGCAGGACGGCGCGATGCTCGTGCGGCTCGACGGCGTCTTCAGCCAGCGCCACCGCCCCAACGAGAACTTCGCGCGCGAGCTGATGGAGCTGTTCACGCTCGGCCCCGACCGCGGCGCCTACACCGAGCGCGACATCCGCGAGGCGGCGCGCGGGCTGACCGGCTGGAGCGGCGACTTTCACCAGCCCAACGGCTGGGCCCACTTCTACTTCGACGCGCAGTGGCACGACACGACGACGAAGAGAATCTTCGGCGTCGTCGACGACTACGACCCCGACGACGTCGTCGACGCCTGCGTCACCCATCAGCTGCATCCGTCGTTCTTCGTGCTGAAGCTGTGGTCGGCGTTCGTCGCGACGCCGCCGCCGGCCGACCAGCGGGTCGCGCTCGAGCGGCTCTACATCGAGCGCGGGCACGCGGTCCTGCCCGTGGTCGAGGCGATCCTCAAGCACCCCGCCGTCTACGAAGGGCCGCCGCTCGTCAAGTCACCGGTCGTCTACGCCGCCGGGCTGCTGCGCGCGCTCGGGAGCGGAATCCAGACGATCGGCTGGACGGGGATCACCGCCAACGCCGGTCAGCGGCTCCACTACCCGCCGAACATCTCCGGTTGGCGCGAGGACCGCTGGCTCGACACCTCGACGCTGCACGCGCGCTGGGAGCTGGCCGGGCTCGCGCTCGATCCGCACGCGCTCGACGGCAGCTCGCCGTATCCCGCGCAGGAGACGCCGGCCGAGGCGGTCGCGATGGCGCTGCGCTTCTGGGACGACCCGCCGCTGCGCGGCGACACGGTGGAGATCCTGGTCGAGACCGCGGGGCGGCTGGCGCAGGTCGCCGACGGCAACCTGCCGCCGCAGGGCCGCAACGCGCTGCGCCAGACGATCCTGCGCCATCTCGTGATCGCCAGCCCCGACGGACAGGTCTGCTGATGAGCGGTTGCAACGAGAATGTCCGCGCCGGCCAGGTCCGCCGCGCCGTCGCCGGCGAGGGGCTGCCGGCGATCGAGCCGGGGATGCCGCTGCCGGCCGGCACCGGCATGACGCGCCGCTCGCTGCTGCTCGGCGGCGCCGGGCTGGCGCTGACCGTCTTCGGCGGCCGCATGCTGGCGCCGGAGGCGTTCGCCGAGGGGGTCGCTGCGGCCAGTGCCTCCTCGGCGGACGCGCCCGTGATCGTCTCCGTCTTCCTCTCCGGCGGCGTCGACGGGATCGCGCTGCTGCCGCCGGTCACCGATCCGCGCTACACGCCCTCGCTGCGGCCGACGCTGTGGGTCGACCCGGCCGGCACGCTCGCGCTGAGAGGCAGCACGGCGATGCGGTGGCATCCGAGCGCGACCGCGTTCAAGGACCTCCACGACCGGGGGCGGCTGACGCTCTTCCCCGCGATCGGCTACACCAACGCGAACGGCTCGCACTTCACCTCGCGTCACTTCTACGAGGTCGGCGCGACCGACCCCGACGGCGTCACCGGCTGGCTCGGCCGCTGGCTCGACGTCGTCGGCGAGGACCACAACCCCGTCCAGGGCTTCACCGTCGGCCAGACGCTGTCGCCGTCGATGGCGACGGCGCGCGTCGCCGTCGCGGCCGCCGAGTCACCGCAGCAGTACGACTTCACGACTCCCGGCGTCTACGGCGGCTGGCACCAGGAGCTGCTGCGCGGCTACGAGCGTCTCGGCACGCTGACGTCGTCGGATCCGGTGCTGGGCGCGGCGCGCGCGATGCACCGCGACGCCGCCGACCTGCGTCGCTCACTGTCGGCGCCGTTGGGGAGCGGCGCGGACGGCTATCCGGGGAACCGCCTCGGCAGCCGGCTGCGCGACATGGCGCGACTGCTCGGCGTCGGCCTGCCGATCCGCGCCGCGGCCGTCGACGCGCACGCCGACTTCGACACCCACGCCGGCCAGGGCGACACGTTCCCGGAGCAGATCGACGAGTGCGGCAGAGCGCTCGCCGCCTTCCAGGCCGACCTCGAGGCGCGCGGCATCGCCGATCGCGTGCTGACGGTGATCTGGAGCGAGTTCGGCCGCCGGCCCGATGAGAACGGCTCGGGCGGGACCGACCACGGCGCCGGTGGCGTCGCCTTCGTGATGGGCACGCGCGTGCGCGGCGGGATCGAAGGCGAGTTCCCCGGCCTGCAGTCGCTCGACGGCGAGGGCAACCTGCTGCCGACGACCGACTTCCGCGCGCTCTACGCGAGCATCCTGGAGCAGTGGGTCGACGCCGACGCCGAGGCGCTGATCCCCGGCGCCGCCGGCTTCGCGCGTTATGCGCTCTTGAGATAGTGGCGTGACCGGCCACGTTTGCTTGGTCGGGCTTGTCCTCGCCGCGCCTGGCGGCGTCCTCGATCACTCGAAAGACCCCGGTCTTACTCGGATCTGCGTCCTTGCCAGCCACGACGATGACTGCGCCGGACCCAGCAAACGCAACCGGTCACACCACAGCCCGCTAACGTGGCGTGAATGACCGCGTCTGACGCACCCGTCAAGGGCTTCCAGCTGAAGGACATCTCGCCGCGCGCCTGGCAGCACCCTGCCGACCGCGCCGCGACTGCCGCACTGGCCTCCGTGCCGTACCTCGACAAGGTCGTGCGGATGTTGATCCAGCTGGGCTACGAGCGGGCGCTGCGGCAGGCGTCGCTGGGCGCCTCGGTGCGGCTCGGCGAGCAGCAGCTGCCGGAGGTCTGGAGCGACCACGTCTTCGCGTACACGACGCTCGACATGGGCGACACGCCGTCGCTCTACGTGACGCAGAGACCGTTCGCCAACGCCTTCGCGATCGGCGCCAAGGCCCCGATCGTCGTCGTCAACTCCGAGCTGCTGCGGCTGCTCGACGCGCCCCAGCGCCGCGCCGTCTTCGCGCACGAGGCCGCGCACATCCTCAGCGACCACCAGCTCTACCGCACGGCGCTGTTGATCCTGTTGCAGCTGACCGAGTCCTCGCGCATGCCGCTGCCGCTGATGCCGGTCCGCACCGCGCTGCTGGAGTGGTCGCGCGCGACCGAGCTGAGCTGTGACCGCGCCGCGGCGCTCGTGACGCGCGACCCGCTCGCCGTCTGCCGCACGCTGATGTCGATCACGGCCGGCGCGATGACCGACCAGCTCGACCTCGACGCCTTCATGACGCAGTCGATGGAGTACGCCGAGAAGGGCAACGGGATAGAGCGGCTGACACGCCTGATGCTCGACCTCGGCGTCACCCATCCGCTGCCGGTGCGGCGCACGCGCGAGCTGATGACGTGGGTTCGCAGCGGCGACTTCGACCGCATCGTCGGCGGCGAGTACATCAAGCGCGACGACCCGGTCAGCGTCAGAGCGGAGAGCGGTGAGGCCGTCTCGTTCTACAGCGATCGCTTCAAGGACGCCTTCAAGGACGCCGGCGAGACGATCGGCCAGGGCGGCCAGCAGCTCGCCGACTGGCTGCGCAAGGCGAAGGACGACCTCGGCGGCAGCGGCGGAGACGACGCCGACAGATAGCCGCGGAGGGCCGATGAGAGCAGGAGGTGGGACCGGCGTCGTGCTCGACACGAACGCCGTCGGCCTGCAACGCCCGCTGCGTGGCAGCGACGTGCGCTTCCTCGTCGAAGCGCATCGGGATGAGCAGATCAACCTGCTGTGCCCGCGGGTCGTCTTCGACGAAGTGGTCGGCCGTTGGGACCGCGAGTTTCGCGTGGCTGTCGAGCGGCACACGCAGGCCCAGGAGGCAGTCGCGCGCTTCGACGTCCGCGTCACCCACCAGACGAGACTGGACCCGGACGACGAAGCGAGTCGCCTGCGTGCACGTCTGACGGCTTCGCTGCAGGAGGCAGGCATCGAGCTCGTCGAGCTGCCTTCTGTCGGGCACGCTGAGGTGCTTGCTCGCGCATTGCGGCGACAGCAGCCGTTCGACGCCAGAGGCCGAGACGGCTACCGAGACACGCTCCTCTGGGAGACGGTCCTCTCGCTGGCACCGCGGTTCGAGCGCCTGCTGCTGGTCTCGACCGACGTTGTGGCATTCGGCGAGCAGCGAAAGCGCCGCGAGCTCGCTCAGCAGCTCAGGGCTGAGTATGTTGCTCGGGGCGGCAGGGAGAACGGACTGCAGTGGGCGACCGATCCGCGTGAGGCGATCGCAATGCTGGCGCTGGCCCCCTCAGATGCTCGCATCGCGGCTCAAGAGGTCTTTGACCACCACCGTCGGGCCTTCACCGCACGCCTGGCAGAGATCTGGGCAGACAGCGGAGAGTCTCCTCTGATGCACCTCCCCATCGATCTGAGTCGGTTCGGTCCGCCGTGGAACGAGCTGACCGCGAACTCAACGTGGGTTTCATGGGTGAACAGCGTGACGCAGGTGCGGATCGGTCAGGCGCGGGCTAAGGACGACGAAACGCTCTTCGCGACCATCGTCGCCGAGGTAGGTGTCGAGATCACCCTCGTCCTTTCGACGACACAGTTCGAGCAGGCTGCGCAGCGAGCGGATCTGAATCGACTGCTTCGCGCGCACCTGTCCTCGATCGAGGATGACCGCTGCGACTTCGTGCTGCCGGCGCGGGTCGAGGTCACGATGACTGCCACGTTCCAGCCAAGGGCACGCGTGATGCACGTCGGGGACGACATCGAGATCCTCTCGGGACGGATCGCCTGAGATCTGACACCAGAGATGTTTGCGGTAGCGTCACGTTCCTAGCTGTGATTCGGGATTCACGTATGGGAACGGAGTGCTGGTGATGGAAGCTGTCGAGGGCGCGCCGATCCGGCTCGGGATCGCCGGTGGCGGGATCATGGGCGAGCGCATCGCGGAGGCTGCGGCGGCGCTGCCCGGCGTCGACGTGCGGGCGCTCGCCGACGCCAACGCGGACAGCCGCGCGCGGCTGCACGAGCGCTTTGGCGGCGCGGCGTTCGCGAGCTGGGAGGAGCTGGTCGCAAGCGAGGAGATCGACGCGGTCTACATCGGGCTGCCGCACCACCTGCACGCCGCCGCCGCCTGCGCGGCGGCGGAGGCCGGGCTGCACATCCTGCTCGACAAGCCGCTCTGCAACACGCTGGAGGAGGGCGACCGGATCCTCGCGGCGGTGGAGCGCGCCGGCGTGCGGCTGATGGTCGGCTTCAGCCACCGTTTCCACGTCGAGCTGGCGACCGCGCGGCGGCTGCTGGCGGCCGGCGAGCTGGGCGATCCCGTCGTGGCGGTCGACACGATCGTCGACAGCGCACCCGGCGGGCCCGGCTGGTACTGGGACGCCGCCGCCGGCGGCGGCGTCGTGCAGCTGCAGATGCACCACAGCTTCGACCGCCTCGCCTGGCTGCTCGACAGCCCGATCGTGCGCGTGCAGGCGAGCATCCACGAGCGGCCGGTCCGCGGCGATGCGCCGGTTGACGTCTCCGCCGCCGTCGCGCTGACCTTCGCCAACGGCGCCGTCGGCACCTCGGCCGCCTCGTTCGTCACCGGTTACGACGGCGACGGGATCGTCGAGCTGGCAATCCAGGGCACGCACGGCCACGTCCGGATCGAGACGTGGCAGTCGATCGCGGTGCAGACCACGCGCTCTGCTTTCGACCAGCGCCAGCGCCGTGACGACTGGCTCGGCGCCGAGATCGCCGAGTTCGCGGCCGCGATCCGCGAGCGGCGCGAGCCGAGCGTCAACGGCAGGGACGGCCACCGCGCGCTGCGCGTCGCGCTCGCGGTACGGGAGTCTGCCCGCAGCGGCATGGCGGTCGACGTCGCGCCGTAGCAGTTGGCGTTTGGGAGTAAGTCCTTACATGCCTTACACTGTCTCTCATGAGTGCGCTCAGAGAGCTCGACCGGCTGCTCGCCGCCGACCGGATAGCGGCGGGCAAGCTTCCTGAGCGCGAGCTGCGGACGCTGCGGGAGGAGACCGAGCGGCTCGCCGCGGCGCTGGAGAGCCCGGCGGGCGACCTGCTCCCCGCGGTCTCGTCGCTCACCGGCGAGCGGATGCCGACGCCCGTCGCGGTCGCGATCGCGCGTCGCGCCAACCTCCGCCACAGCTTCGAGCTGCGTCGCGCCGTGCTCGCGGACACGCTCTCGGTCGGCGAGGTCGCGGAGACGCTGGGGATCGGGCGCCAGTCGGTTCACGATCGCATCCGCCACCGCACGCTGTTGGCGGTCAAGGACCACGACCGCTTTCGGCTGCCGGCGTGGCAGTTCGACGCCGCGCAGCCGAGCGGCACGCTGGTAGGGCTCGCGCAGGTGCTCGGAGAATTGCGCGACCGCCCGCTGAACCCGTTCGCGCAGCTGGTCTGGTTCACGACGCCGAAGCGGTCGCTGCGCGACCGCGCGCCGTTCGACGCGCTCGCCGCCGGCGATCTCGCCGACGTGCTCGCCGAGGCGCGCACGGTCGGCGCCGCCTGACCGGCGTATGGCCAGAGGTCGCCGCGTCGCCTCGGGGCGTCGCATGCTGCTCGCCGCTCCGCCTGGTCGTCTCGCGAACCCGCGCATCGTGGTGCTGGGCCCCGGCGATCCGCTCCTGCGGATCGACGCCCCGGCTGCGCACGACGCGCCGGCAGCCGGCTTCCGTCGCTATGGGCCGCTGCTGCGGTTCGACCACCATCGCGCCGCGGCCGCGGCGCCCGAACACGATGACGAGCGCGGCGTCCTCTACTGTGCGCGCACGCTCGTCTGCTGCGTCGCCGAGGTCTTCGGCGACCGGGGCGTCGTGCAGCGCGACGGCCATCGCTTCGCGCGGCTGGCGCCGACGCGGGAGCTGCGACTGCTCGACCTGCGCGAGACGGCGGCGACCGCGGCCGGCACGATCCCCGCGATCGGGAGCGTCGGCGAACGCGAGCTGACGCAGGCCTGGGCGCGCTGGTGGTACGAGCAGCCTGAGCTGGGCCGCCTTGACGGGGTGATCTACTCGAGCGCCCAGTGCGGCCATGACGCGGTCGCGCTGTGGGAGCGTGCGGATGGCGCCGTCAGCGCGGTTGTCCAGCTTCCGCTCGACGCCGCGGAGCTGGCCGACGAGCTGGTCGTCGCGGCAGCGGCCGTCCAGCTCGCGGTCGTCTGAGGCCCATTCACGGGAAGCGCGCCGCCAGGCCGGGGTCGTGGTCGGCGACGACGAGGTCGCAGGTGCGCTTCCAGCGCTTGATCTCGCGGCGGCACTGCGCCACGTCCTCGCTCACGCCGACGGGGATCTCGTGGTCGAGGTTGGCCTGCAGGAAGGCGGTCTCGAGGATCCCGACGAGGCCGTCGGCGGTCGTCACTCTCACGCCGGCCGAGCCGGGGTGGTGGCCGCCGGTCGTCTCGAAGGTGACGCCGGGGACGACCTCGACCGGGCCGTCGGTGACGTGCAGGCGGCCGTCGATCGCCAGCTCGCGCAGGAAGGCCCACGAGCGGGCGGTGAAGTAGAGCGCGGTCGGTGGGTGGCCGGGCGGGTCGCACAGCAGCTCGGCGATGCCGGCCTTCGAAAGGTAGACCCGCGCGCGCGGCAGCAGCTCCGGCAGCAGCCCGCCCGAGTGGTAGGTGACCGGCTGCGTGATGCAGCACCAGTCGACGTCGGCCGGCACCAGGTCGTGGGCGGCGAGCACGTCGCCGAGCGGTGTCACGTCGCGGTACTCGTCGGTCGCGCGCAGGGCGGCGAGGTCGTCGGCGTGCGGCGGCAGGCCTGCGTCGACGAGGCCGACGCCGTGCGGCCCGCGCACGATCCAGACGTGGAAGGTCAGCTCGTGGATCGCGTCGTCGCTGCGGCCGAAGAAGCACTTCGAGGTCGGCACGGGGTGGATGGCGACCGGGCAGGCGGTCAGCGCGTGGTGCATGGCGCGGACCCTATCTGGACGTCACCCAACGATTCAAGTATGAGTATCTGGATTCTCCAGTGAGAAATTTTCACGGTGAACCCTTGCGCTCGGTGCACGCGGTGGGTAAGAATATCCATACAAGAATTCAGATTCACGTATGAGAATCTGATTCGGAGCTCCCCCGCTGTCGCGCTGAGGAACTACGAAAGGGAAGAGGGATGCACGAGGAGCATCAGGACGGCGCACGCGCCGACGAGGGTCTGCGCGTCTCGCGCAGATCGCTGCTGCGCGGCGCCGCCGCGGCCGGTCTCTCGCTGCCGCTGATGGGCGCGCTCGCCGCCTGCGGCAGCAGCGACGACGACGGCGCCTCGGCGGGCACCGGGACCGGCACCGGCGGTGGCGGGGACGCCTACACCGGCGCGCTCGCGATGACCGCGTGGGAGGCCTATCCCGACCAGATCAGAGAGAACCTCAGAGCCTTCCAGCAGCAGTACGGCAACGAGGTCGACCTCACGCTGATCCCCAACATCGGCTACGGCCCCGCGATCCAGACGCGCCTGCAGGGCGGTCAGGAGATCGACGCCTACTACAACTTCGCGTACAACTCGACGAAGTTCGTCGACGCCGGCTGGGCGAAGGAGCTGAACGACCTCCCGGGCGTCGACGAGATGCTCGCCGACATGTTCGAGACCTCCGCCGCGCGGCACAAGCTGCCCGACGGCCGCATCGTCTCGGTGCCGTACTTCTCGGCCGTGCACCTGCTGATGTACAACGAGGCGCAGCTCAGAAGAGCCGGCTTCAGCGCCCCGCCGGAGTCGTACAGCGACATCTACGACCAGTGCGAGAAGCTCAAGGCCGACGGCGTCCGCGCGCCGTACGCCGCCTACTGGACGAAGCAGTTCTCGGAGGAGTACTTCACGCTCTACCTCGTCTCCGAGGGCGTCGTGCCGTTCGACGACGAGGGCAACCCGACCTTCCAGGACGACCCCAAGACGGAGGCGATCTTCGACTGGTGGGTCTCGATGTACCAGGACGGGATGACCGCCAAGTCGATCCTCACCGACGACCCGGGCAAGCACGTCGCGGCGATGGCGCAAGGGACCTCGAGCTTCTTCACCCTGCACCACTACTTCCTCAAGGAGATCCGCAACGCGAGAGGGCCGCAGTCGAGAAACGTGACGATGAGCTACCGGATCCCCGGCAGCTCCGGCGAGTCGCTGCAGATCGGCGAGGTCGTGCAGATGGGCACCTCGGCCGAGGGCGGCCGCGCCGACAGAGCGTGGGAGCTGCTCAAGTTCTACGGCTGGAAGGACAAGGACGGCCGCTACGGCACGTTCATCTCGTGGGCCGAGTCGGCCGCGCTGCTCGGCCCCTACCCGGGCCTCTTCCAGGATCCGGACTTCAGAGCCGCCTTCCCCGACTACTTCGACCTGCCCGAGCTGCAGAGAGCGTTCGAGACCTCGCAGGTCGTGCCCGCGCGCGTGCTGCCGTGGTACTCGTCGTTCGCGACGAAGGTCGGCGACCGCGTGCAGGCGATGCTGCTGGGACAGGCGAGCGTGAAGGACACGATCTCCTCGCTGGCGGACGACGCGAAGAACTTTGCCGCCGCAGGCTGACAGCCCGGCGGTCCCCGGCCGCCCGTCCGAATCCCCCCGGCCGCGTGAGCTGCGGGCGCGAGCGCGGCGGCGCTCGCGCCGCGCCGCGGCCGACCGCCGCTTCGGCCTCTACCTCGCGCTGCCGGCGATGGTCGTCGTGCTCGGGCTGATCGCCTGGCCCGCGATCCAGACCGTCGTCTACAGCCTCCAGAGAGTCGCGCTCAACGGCGACACGAGATGGGTCGGGCTCAGAAACTTCGAGCTGCTGTTCAAGAACCCGGACTTCATCCACTCGCTGTGGCTGACCTCCCTCTACGCCGTCCTCTTCCTGCTCGTCTCGACGCTGCTGGGGCTCGCCTTCGCGCTGCTGCTGAACGAGCGCTTCCGCGGCCGCTGGCTGGCGCGCACGCTGCTGATCGTCCCGTGGGCCTGCCCGTGGGTGATCGCCGGCATCATCTGGAAGTGGTTCGCCGACGGCGACGTCGGCGCCCTCAACGGCGCGCTCTACCAGCTCGGCGTCATCGACGAGTACAAGGCGTGGCTGTCGACCGACACCGGCGCGCTCATCATCTCCGTGCTCGCTGCCGCGTGGCGGCAGGCGTCGTTCGCGGCGCTGCTGTTCCTCGCCGGCCTGCAGACGATCCCGCACGAGCTGCCGGAGGCCGCCAAGGTCGACGGCGCGACCGCGTGGCAGCGGCTGCGGCTGATCACGCTGCCGTGGCTGAAGCCCGTGATCGTCGTCGTGATCGTCATCAACGTGATCTTCGGCTTCATGCAGTTCGACGTGATCTACGCGTTGACGCAGGGCGGCCCCGGCAACGCGACGGAGGTGCTGTCGATCTTCCTCTACCAGCAGCTGTTCGTGTACACCAACGTCGGCATGGGCTCGGCCGTCGCGGTCGTGCTCGGCGTCGTGGCGCTGCTGATCGGGCTGCTGTTCGTGAAGCTGCTCTACCGCTCCGGCGACGTGACGGAGGGCAACGCATGAGTGCCGTCGCAGCAGGCGCGGCGCCGATGCGCAGACGCCGCCCGAAGAGACGCAACACCGTGCGGCAGTGCCTGATCTACATCGGCGTCCTGCTGTTCGCGATCTGGGTCCTCTTCCCGCTCTACTTCACGATCGCCTCCAGCTTCATGAAGCCCTCCGAGGTCGGCAGCGTGCCGTACCACTGGATCCCGCAGGAGCCGACGCTGAAGAACTACACGGCGATCCTGCAAGGCGACTCGACGCCGTTCGCCGACGATGCCGGCGCCGGCGTGACCGCCTCGAGCACCAACGCCGTCGAGCGGCTGATGCCGGCGATGGGCCGCAGCGTGCTCGTCGGGCTGGTGGTCGTCCTGATCAACCTCGTCGTCGGCGGGGCGGCGGCGTACGCCTTCTCGCGCTACCCCTTCCGCGGCGCGAAGATCGCCTACCTCGGCCTGCTCGCCTCGCGCGTCGTGCCGGCGATCGCGATCGTCTCGCCGTTCTTCGTCTTCTTCCGCAAGACGGAGCTGTTGAACACCGCGCCCGCGCTGATCATCAGCTACCTCGTCTTCACGCTGCCGTTGGCGATCTGGCTGTTGAAGTCGTACTTCGACAGCGTGCCGAAGGAGCTGGAGGAGGCAGCGATGCTCGACGGCGCGTCGCGCCTGAAGTGCCTGATCTCGATCGTCCTGCCGCTCGCGCGGCCGGGGTTGATCGCGGCCGGACTGCTCGTCTTCCTCGAAGCGTGGAGCGAGTTCTTCTACGCGCTCGTGCTGACCAACGAGCTGACCGTGCCGCCGGTCGTGGCGGGCTTGCAGAACCTGCAGCAGTTCTCGTGGACCACGTTGGCCGCGGCGTCGATCTTCAGCCTCATCCCACCGGTGCTGATCGCCGTCGTCTTCCAGCGCTACATCGTCAGCGGGCTCGCCCGCGGGAGTGTTCGATGAGCAGCAGCAACGACCGCGTCATGACCGTGCTCGGGCCGATCGCGCCCGAGCAGATGGGCATCACGCTCAGTCACGACCACATCCTCGTCGACGGGTGGGGGATCCGCGAGCTGTACGACGCGATCCTCGACGACGAGGAGCTGGCCGTCGCCGAGGTCGCCCGCTACAAGGCGGCCGGCGGCGGCACGATCTGCGACCCGACCAACATCGGGCTCGCGCGCGACCCCGCCGCGCTGAAGCGGATCAGCGAGCGCACCGGCGTCAACGTCGTGATGGGCGCGGGCTGGTACCGCGAGCGCGTCTACCCCGACTACGTCCAGGAGGAGCTGCCCGACCAGCTCGCCGAGCGGCTCGTCGCCGAGATCGTCGACGGCGTCGACGGGACCGGCGTGCGGCCGGGCTTCATCGGCGAGATCGGGACCGAGCGCCACCACGTGACACCGGCGCAGGAGCGCGTCTTCCGCGCCGCCGGTCGCGCGCACACGCGCACCGGGATCCCGATCATGACCCACACGACCCACTGGGGCGAGCTGGCGCTGGAGCAGATCGACCTGCTCGGCGAGGAGGGCGTCGACCCGAGCAGGGTGATCATCTCCCACCTCGGCGACCGGCCCGGCATCCGCCACTGGCTGCCGATCGCCGAGCGCGGCGCCTGGCTCGACGTCGACAACCTCGCCTTCATCGGCGGCTACGCGCCGCTGTCGGTGCGCGCCGACAACGTCGCGGGGCTGTGCGCGGAAGGACTCGTCGGCCAGATCATGCTGTCGAACGACATCTGCGAGCTGGGCCAGCTCGCCTTCTACGACGGCTGCGGCTACGACAACGTGATCGTCACCTTCATGCCGATGCTGCGCGAGCGCGGCGTCAGCGAGGAGCAGATCCACACGATGACGGTCGAGAACCCGGCGAAGGCGTTCGCGTGGGACTTGGCTCGGGTCGGGCTGTGAGCGGACTGCTCGACAGCCTCGGCGTCCGCCCGCTGATCAACGCGGTCGGCCCCGCGACGCGGCTCGGCTCCGGCGTGCTCGCGCCGGAGGTGCTCGACGCGATGCGCGAGGCGGCCGGCGCCTACGTGCGGATGCATGAGCTGCAGGCCGCCGCCGGCGCCGAGATCGCAGCGCTCGCGGGCGCCGAGGCCGCGTACGTCACCAACGGCGCCGCCGGCGCGCTGCTGCTGGCGGCCGCCGCCTGCATCGCCGGCGACGACCCGGCGCTGATGAACCGGCTGCCGGACGCGCGCGGCGCGCGCGACGAGATCGTCGTGCACCGCGGCCAGCGGATCGGCTACGACCACGCGCTGCGGACCGCCGGCGCGCGGCTGGTCGAGATCGGCTTCCCCGACCTCACCTTCCCCTACGAGCTGGACGCGGCGATCGGCGAGCGCACCGCCGCCGTCGCCTACTTCTCCAACAGCGGCGCCAACGCGCTGCCGCTGGAGCAGGTCGTCGCGATCGCGCACGCGCGCGGGGTGCCGGTGATCCTCGACGCCTCGCTGGCGGTGCCGCCGTTGGAGAACCTCAGACGGTTCGCCGCGCTCGGCGTCGACCTCGTCGCCGTCAGCGGCGGCAAGTGGATCGCCGGCCCGGCCGCCTCCGGCTTCCTCTACGGCCGCGCCGACCTGATCCGCTCGGTCGCGCTGCAGCAGCAGGACCAGGACGTGCGGATCGAGACCTGGCACGGCGCGCCGCTGATCGCCGACGGCACCGTCGCGGGTCCGCCGCACCAGGGGATCGGCCGCGCGTTGAAGGTCGGCAAGGAGGAGATCGCCGGCCTGCTCGCCGCGCTGCGCGCCTATGCCGCCCGCGACCACGCCGCCGACCAGGCGCACTGGCGTGCCGACGCGCTTGCGGTCGTCGACGCCTGCGCCGGGATCACCGGCGTCGACGCCCGTCTGCTGCCCACCGGCGGCCGCGAGCGCGGCTGGCCGGTCGCCGAGCTGGCGCTCGACGAGGCGGCACTCGGCCGCACCGCCTACGACGTCGTGCGCACGCTCGCCGACGGCGAGCCGGCGATCGCGCTCGACGAGGCGCTCGCCTGGCGCGGGCTGCTGCGCGTCACGCCGACGCACCTGCGGGAGGGTGAGGCGGCGGTCGTCGCGACCGCGCTCGCCCGGGTGCTGCGCGCGGCGCCGAGAACTTCGACTCAGACCATGGACAGGAAGGACACGGAGGCATGACCGGGACGGCGGTAGTGGTCGGCGGGGGGCGTGGGATCGGACGCGCGATCGCGATCGAGCTGGCGCGCGACGAGGGCGTCGAGCGGCTGATCGTCGCTGACATCGACGAGGCGCTCGCGCAGGAGACGGCGAGCGCGGCCTCGGCGGACGCGGAGACCGTCGCGCTGCCGGTCGACCTCGCCGACGCCGCGTCGGTGCAGGCGCTGTTCGACGCCAGCCGCGACGCGACGCGCGTTGCGATCCCGGGCGGCGTCTTCAGCGCCGCGCCGTCGCTGGAGCTGGAACGCGACGAGATGGAGCGGATCCTGCGCGTCAACCTCGTCGGCTGCTTCCACGCCGCGCGGCTGTACGCCGGCGAGATGGCGGCCGGCGACGGCGGCGCGATCGTCGGGATCGCGTCGATCGCCGCGCGCATGCCGCGGATGCGGCAGGCCGCCTACTCGGCCTCGAAGGCCGGGCTGCGACAGGCGCTGAGGGTGCTCGCGATGGAAGTCGCCGGCGACGGCGTGCGGATCAACACCGTCTCGCCCGGCCCGACCGACACGCCGATGATGCGCGAGCTGCAGAGCGACCACTCCTCCGTCGACGACCTCGCCGCCGGCAGCGCCGTCGCGCTGCGGCCGCGGATCCCGACCGGCCGTGTCGGCCGCGTCGAGGACATCGCCGTCGCGACGCGCTTCCTGCTGTCGCCCGGCGCCGCCCACATCGTGATGCAGGACCTCGTCGTCGACGGCGGCGAACTGCTGGGGATGTAGCCGGTGGACGCACTGCTCCTCCATGGCGGCGAGGTCTACGACCCGGAAGCGGCGGGTGCCGGCGGTCACGGCGCGCTGCGGCGCGCCGACGTGCTGCTGGTGGACGGGCGCGTCGCCGCGGTCGGCGAGGCGCTGTCGCTGCCGGAAGGGACGCGCGCGGTCGACTGCGCCGGGCTGCTGGTGACGCCCGGCCTCGTCGACCTGCACGCGCACGTCTTCGTCGGCCAGGACCTCGGCGTCGACCCCGACGTCGTCGGCCCGCCATCCGGCACGACGACCTTCGTCGACACCGGCAGCGCCGGCGCGCACCTGTTCGGCGCCTTCCGCCGCGGCACGATCGACCGCGCCGGCACGCGCGTGCGCGCCTTCCTCAACATCTCCTCGATCGGCGCGACCTCGATCCTGCTCGCGGGCGAGCTGGAGAACCTCGCCTACGCGAACGAGGACGTCTGCCTCGCCGGCGCGCGCGAGCACGCCGATCGCGTGATCGGGATCAAGGTGCGCGCCTCCGGCAACGTCGTCGGTCGCTCTGGAGCGGAGCCGATGCACCGCGCCCGCCGCGTCGCCGACACGCTCGGGCTGCCGCTGATGGTCCACCTCGGGCCGGCGCCGCCCGGCAGCGACGAGATCATGGCGACGCTGCGCAAGGGCGACGTGCTGACGCACTGCTACACCGGCTTCGAGGACAACCGTCTGTCGGTCGGCGGCCGCGTTCGCGAGTCAGTGCTGGAGGCGCGCGAGCGCGGCGTCGTCTTCGACGTCGCGCACGGCATGTCGGCCTTCGACGCCGAGGTCGCGACCGAGATGCTGGCGGCCGGCTTCCGCCCCGACACGATCTCCAGCGACGTGCACGCCTACTCGCTCGACGCCGTCGGCGACCTGCCGACGGTGATGTCGAAGTTCCTCGCGCTCGGGATGGAGCTGGAGGAGGTGCTCGCCTGCGCCACGCTGAAGCCGGCGCTGCACGCGGGGATGGCGGCTGACGGCGTCGGTACATTGCGCGTCGGGGCACCCGCCGACGTGGCCGCGTTCGAGCTCGTCGCAGGTCCGGTCGCCTACGCGGACACGCGCGGCGGCACGTTCGAGGGCAGCCGGCGCCTGCGCACGGCGCTGACGGTGCGCGCAGGGGTCATCGTGCATGAAGCGCTGAAGGAGGGACGGCAGTGAAGCAAGCTGTTGACGGAGGCTCGCCGACCGGGGCCTACTCGCCGGGCGTGATCGCCGAAGGGCGGTTCGTGCACGTCTCCGGGCAGGGACCGCTCGCCGACGGCGCCTACAGGCCCGGCACGATCGAGCAGGAGACCGCGCTGACGCTGCGCAACCTGGAGGCGATCCTGGTCGCGGCCGGCGCCTCGCTCGCCGACGTCGTCAAGTGCGGCGTCTTCCTCAGAGCGATCGACGACTTCGCCGGGATGGACGCTGCCTACCGCGCGGCGTTCGCCGGCGCCGAGGTGCTGCCGGCGCGTACGACCGTCGGGGGCCAGGAGCTGGCGTTCGGGATCAAGGTCGAGATCGACGCCGTGGCGGTGCTGAGATGAGCGCCGAGGAGCAGGGCTTCACGAGCGTCAAGTCGGCCGACCGCGTGCTGGTCGTGCTGGAGCTGCTGGCCGGGCGCGAGCCGATGCGGCTGATGGACATCGCCGACGAGCTGGAGCTGCCGCGCTCCTCGACGTCGAACCTGCTGCGCACGATGGCCCGCCGCCGCTTCGTCGAGATGACCGACGACGGCCGCCGCTACCGGATCGGCTCGCGCGTGCGCGAGCTGGCGCGCGCGAGCGAACGTGACGGCGACATCGTCTCGCTCGCGCAGCCGCTGATGGACCGCCTCGTCGAGCAGACCGGCGAGACCGTGCAGCTCGCGCAGCTGGAGGCGATGGAGGTCGTCTACCTCGCGATCAGCGAGTCACCGCACCCGATGAAGCTCGTTTCGGAGGTCGGCAAGCGGCTGTTCGCGCACGGCACCGGCGTCGGCAAGACGCTGCTGGCGATGCTCGACCCGGAGGAGGCCGAGCGGCGGCTGCGCTCGGTCGAGCTGCCGCGCTTCACCGCCTCGACGATCGTCGACGTCGACGAGCTGCTCGACGGGTTGACGGAGATCCGCGCGAGGGGCTACGGCACCGACGACGAGGAGTACGTGCTCGGCTGCCGCTGCGTCGCGATGCCGGTCTTCGGACCGCGCGGCGACACGATCGCGGCGATGTCGGTCTCGATACCGACGCCGCGCTACGACGACGAGGTCGGCGAGCGCGCGCTGGCGACGCTGCGCGCCGCCGTCGAGGAGCTGTCGCGGCAGGCCGGCTACGTCGCGCCGGCGGCCCCGGCCGGCGGCGCCGTGACGGGAGCGGCGTGACGCTCGACGCGCTCGACACGCCCGCGCTCGTCGTCGACCTCGAGGCGCTGCGCGCCAACGTCGTCGCAATGGCCGCGACCGCCGACGCCGCCGGCGTCGCGCTGCGTCCGCACGCGAAGACGCACAAGTCGCTGCACGTCGCGCGGCTGCAGCTCGACGCGGGCGCGGTGGGCCTCACGGTCGCCAAGCTCGGCGAGGCCGAGGTGTTCGCGGACGGCGGCGTCGAGGATCTGCTGATCGCCTATCCGCTCGTCGGCTCGCTCAAGCTCGCGCGGCTCGTCGCGCTGGCGCGGCGCGTGCCGCGGCTGTCGGTCGCCGTCGATGCGATCGCGACCGCCGAGGCGATCTCCGCCGCGGTCGCGGCCGCCGGCGGGATCGAGCTGGGCGTGCGCGCCGAGGTCGACACCGGGATGCACCGGCTCGGCCTCGCGCCGGCCTCCGACGAGCTGGTCGCGCTGGCCCAGGCCGTCGACCGCCTGCCCGGGCTGCGCTTCGACGGCGTGATGACGCACGAGGGCCAGGCGTACCAAGCGCGCGACGAGGCCGAGCTGGCCGCCGCGGCGGCCACCGCCTGCGACGCGATGGTGCGCAGCGCCGAGGCGATCCGCGCGGCCGGCGTCGACTGCGCGGTCGTCTCGATGGGGTCGACCGCGACCGCTCGCTTCGCCGCCGGCCATCCCGGCGTCACCGAGATCCGCCCCGGCACGTACGTCTTCAACGATCGCAGCCAGCTCGCGCACGGCAGCGCGACCGTTGCCGGTCTCGCCGCGACGGTGCTGGCGACGGTCGTCAG
Source organism: Conexibacter stalactiti (assembly GCF_033542075.1). Classification (NCBI taxonomy): domain Bacteria; kingdom Bacillati; phylum Actinomycetota; class Thermoleophilia; order Solirubrobacterales; family Conexibacteraceae; genus Conexibacter; species Conexibacter stalactiti. Next base: position 184,341 of record NZ_JAWSTH010000001.1, on the reverse strand, counting down.
CCGGCCGTCGGCGGGGATCGCCTGCATCGACGCCGGCGCGAAGGCGCTGACCTCCGACCGCATGATCGTCCGCGACGCGGCGCCCGACTACGGCGCCGTGGCCGAGCGCGGCTGGCCGGTCGTGCGCGCCAGCGAGGAGCACGGCCTCGTCGCGCTGCCGGAGGGCGCGGTGGTTGCCGTCGGCGACCGCCTCGCGATCGTGCCGAACCACATCTGCCCCGTCGTGAACCTGTTCGACGCCGTCGCGGTCGTCGAGCGGGGACGCGTCGTCGACCACTGGCCCGTGGCTGCCCGCGGGCGCATGACCTGAGAAGGAGCACCCGATGGCCGCGATCAAGCTGAACGGCGTCTGCAAGGAGTACGAGGGCAGCGGAGCGCTCGCGGTCGAGGACGTCGACCTGGAGATCGCTGACGGCGAGTTCATGGTGCTCGTCGGCCCCTCCGGCTGCGGCAAGTCGACGCTGCTGCGGATGATCGCCGGCCTCGAGGACGTCACCTATGGCGAGATCGCGATCGGCGACCGCGACGTGACCGACCTCGAACCGCGCGAGCGCGACGTCGCGATGGTCTTCCAGAACTACGCGCTCTACCCGCACCTGTCGGTGCGCGAGAACATCGGCTTCGGGCTGAAGCTGCGCAAGACCGCGAAGGCCGAGATGAACGAGCGCGTCGAGCGGGTCGCGCGCTCGCTCGGCCTGACCGAGTACCTCGACCGCAAGCCGGCGCAGCTCTCCGGCGGCCAGCGCCAGCGCGTCGCGATGGGCCGCGCGATGGTGCGCCAGCCGGCGGCGTACCTGATGGACGAGCCGCTCTCGAACCTCGACGCGAAGCTGCGGGTCGCGATGCGCGCCGAGCTGGCGCGGCTGCACGAGCAGCTCGGCGTCACGACCGTCTACGTCACGCACGACCAGGTCGAGGCGATGACGCTCGGGACGCGCGTCGCCGTCCTGCGCGGCGGGCTGCTGCAGCAGTGCGACACGCCCGAGACGCTGTTCGAGCGGCCGGCCAACGCCTTCGTCGCCGGCTTCATCGGCTCGCCGGCGATGAACCTGATGGAGGCCGTCGTGCGCGACGGCGCGGTCGTCTTCGGCGCCGAGTCGCTGGCGCTGGCGCCCGCGGTCGCGGAGCGGCTCGGTGAGCGGGAGCTGATCGTCGGCGTGCGCCCGACTGACTTCGTCCTCGCCGGCCCGGACGTCGATCCGTCGCTTCCGCGCCTGCGCGTCGTGCCCGACGTGGTCGAGCGGCTCGGCTCCGAGAACCACGTCCTCTTCGGCCTCGACGCCAGACAGCTCGACCTCGACGGCCGCGGCGGCCTCACCGGCGAGCGCGACGCGCAGCTGATCGGCGACGCCCGCGCGCTCCTGACCGCCCGCCTCGAAGCCGGCGCCCCCGTCGCCGTCGGCACCCCCGTCGAGCTGGCCGTCCGCCGCGAGCGCCTCCACTTCTTCTCGCGCGAGAGCGGCGAGCGGATCGACACCGCCGCCTTGGCGGCGGTGTAGGGAGGCGGTCGCTCAGCTGGCGGCTGCGACCGGTCTCGCGACCTGCTCAGGCGACACGGCGTGACCTGGCTGGACGAGATCCCGGTGGTCGCAGCTGATCCGCAGCCAGCCACGCCGCCGAGCGATGGTCACGTAAGCGGCGTCGTAGGCGCTGAGGCCGTAGTCGTCAGCGTCGTCGACGGTCGCCCACAACGTTTCCCCGTCAACCCGCTCGAGCCGGTCGGCGACGGCGATCTCGACCAGCTCTGTCACGCGCCGCGCCCGCTCAACAGATCTCCAGCGGCGGATCGCGACGTTGGCGACCTCGAACAGCGTCAAATCGAGGGCTGCGAGATCGCGCTGATCCGGTCCGAAAGAGACAAGGTCCTGCGCCGCAGTGTGAAAGCGGTCGTCAGGATCGTGCGCGGCGAGCCAGACACCTGAGTCGAGCAGCAGCACGTCGCTCATCGCGAGTCCCGTGCCTCGCGGATGTACTCGGTCCCGCGGCCTCCGTAGCCTTTCGCCGGAGGGGCCAGCAGCTCGCGAATTCGTCTGCGGCGCAGGTCATCGCTTGCGGCGATCTCACGCTCAGCGAGATCCCGCACCAGCTCGCTGCGGGTCGTTCGCTTCCAGCGTGCAAGCGCGTCGATCTGGCGAACCAGATCGTCGGGGAGATCGATCATCGTGACGGTCATGCACCGGATCTTGGCCGGCGCATGACCCAAGGTCTACAGCGTCTGTGTGTGACTTCTCAGGCGGTCGCCTCGACGCCGGCGCGGCGGCGCCACTCCTCTTCGATCTCCTCGAGCGTCTTGCCGCGCGTCTCGGGCACGAGCTTCCAGGTGAACCACAGCGCCAGGACGCCGAAGCCGGCGAGCATGCCGAAGACCGGCGCGCCGCCCCAGGCGGTCAGGAGGATCGGGAACAGCAGCGAGATCGCGAAGTTCGCCCCCCACTGGACGGAGTTGCCGATCGAGATCGCCTGGCCGCGGATGAAGAGCGGGTAGATCTCCGACGCCATCACCCAGAAGCCCCAGCCCCAGCTGACGGCGAAGCAGGCGATGAAGCCGAAGAGGCAGAAGACGGTGACCCATCTCCAGATGCCGCTGAAGTCGTCGACGGCGAAGGCGATCGCGATCAGCGCCATCGTTCCCGCCATGCCGATCATGCCGCCGATCAGGATCTTGCGGCGGCCGATGCGGTCGACGAACAGCAGCGCGAGGATCGTCGCGACGAAGTTGAGCGTGCCGATCCCGGCGGTCGTCAGCGTCGAGGCCGAGTCGCCGAAGTCGACCTCCTTCAGGATCGTCGGGGCGTAGTAGATGATCGTGTTGATGCCGGTGATCTGCTGGAAGATCCCGAGCCCGATGCCGACGACGAGGATCATCCGCGCCAGCGGGCTCGTGAGCGCGGCGCCGATCGACTCGTGCGGCCGTCTGCGGTCCTCCTCGACGGCGGTGACGATCTCCTGCAGCTCCTCCTCGGTCTCCGGCGCCTCCGGGTCGCGCAGTTCGTGCAGCACCGCGCGCGCACCGTCGACGTCGCCTCTCATGACGAGCCAGCGGGGGCTGTTGGGCAGCACCAGCATGCCGAGGAACAGCAGCGTCGCGGGCACCGCGGCGAGCGCGAAGACGATCCGCCACTCCTCCGCCGTCGCCGCGTTGACGATGTAGGCGAGCAGGATGCCGGCGGTGATCGCGAGCTGGAACAACGCGACCATCGAGCCGCGCCTGGCCGTCGGCACGACCTCGGAGATGTAGAGCGGCACGACGGTCGAGGCGAAGCCGACCGCGAGGCCGATCACGAAGCGCGCGCCGATCAGCACCTCGACGCTCTGCGCGACCGCCGCCAGCACCGCGCCGACGATGAAGACGACCGCGGCGAGCTTGACGATCCCGCGCCGTGACAATCTCGTCGTCAGCCAGCTGGAGAAGAGCGCGCCGACGAGCGCGCCGGCGGTGACGGCGCTGACGACGACGCCGATCTCACCCGACGAGAGGTCGAACTCGCGCTCGATGAAGAGCTGCGCGCCCGAGATCATGCCGGTGTCGTAGCCGAACAGGATGCCGCCCATCGCGGCGACCGCGGCCGTCAACCAGACGTGCGCCTGGAACCCCAGCCGGTGCTCCTCGGCCTCCGGCTTGCTCGACGTCATCGCCCGCTCCTCGTCATCCATGCCGCCCCCGCTGGGCCGCGTGCGGGCGCGAGCATAGTCGGCCGGGCGGCGCTGTGACAGCGTCGCGTCCGCACGCGGCCGCGGCGACGTGACCGAGGCGCGGGCGATCGGAAGCGCTACGGTCGTGGGACGTGCGAATCGGGGTGTTGACGCGATGACCTTGCTGAGCGAGATCGCCGGCCGCTCGATGCGGCTGCCGCGGGCGCAGACGCGCGACCTGCTCGTCGAGCGCGACCTGCCGGCGACGATGGACGACGGCGTCGTGCTGCTGGCCGATCGTTACGTCGCGCGCGCGGAGGCTTCGAGCGACAGAAGTTCGCCCCCTCCGACGGTGCTCGTGCGCTCGCCCTACGGCCGCCGCGGCTTCTTCGGCTTCGTCTACGGCCGCCTGCTGGCCGAGCGCGGCTTCCAGGTCGTCGTCCAGAGCGTCCGCGGGACGTTCGGCTCCGGCGGCGTCTTCCGCCCCTTCGACGAGCGCGCCGACGGCCTCGCGACACTGCGCTGGCTGAGAGCGCAGCCGTGGAGCGAGGGTCCGATCGGCATGATCGGCAGCAGCTATATGGGGCTGACGCAGTGGGCGGTCGCGAGCGCGGCCGACGGCTCGATCGGGGCGCTGGCGCCGTCGATCACCGCCTCGCAGTTCCACGGCCAGGCGTACGGCGGCGGCTCGATCTCGCTCGACACCGCGCTGTCGTGGACGCTGATCATCGCCGCGCAGGAGCGCCGTCTCGCGCCGCTGCGGCTGATCTTCGGCCTCCGCCGCAAGCTGCCGCAGGCGTTCGACGAGATTGCCCTCGGTGAGGTCGACGCCGTGATCGCCGGCGAGCCGGTGCCGTTCTTCCGCGAGTGGTTCGAGGTCGCCGCGCCCGACGACCCGTACTGGCGTGAGCGCGACTTCTCCGCCGACGTCGCCGGCGTGACGGCGCCGGTCCAGCTCGTCGGTGGCTGGCAGGACATCTTCCTGCCGTGGCTGCTGGAGGACTACGTCGCGTTGCGCAGAGCGGGCCGCACGACCCAGCTCGTGATCGGCCCGTGGGCGCACACCTCGACGCCGCTGCTGGCGCGCAGCACGCGCGAGGGCCTGGCGTGGCTGCGCGCCCACCTGCTCGGTGACCGGCGGCTGCTCGACGAGGCGCCGGTGCGGATCTGGGTCGGCGGCGAGAACGCCTGGCGCACGCTGCAGGAGTGGCCGCCGGCCGGCGTGCGCCCGTGGCGGCTGCACCTGCACGACGGCGGGCGATTGAGCACGACGCCGCCCGGCCACGCCGACGACGGCGCCGTGAGCCGCTTCACCTACGACCCCGCGCACCCCACGCCGTCGCTCGGCGGCCCGGTGCTGCTGGCGCGCGAGCCGGTCACCGACAACCGCCCGCTGGAGGCGCGCGACGACGTGCTGACCTTCACGAGCGGGCCGCTGGAGCAGGACGTCGAGGCGATCGGTCCCGTCCAGGCCGACGTGCACCTGCGCACCTCCAGCCCCTTCGCCGACCTCTTCGTGCGCCTCTGCGACGTCGACCCCGACGGCCGCTCGCTGAACGTCTGCGACGCGCTGATCCGGCTCGACGACGCCGCGCCGCCGGTCGCCGCCGACGGCAGCCGCCGCGTCTCCTTCGCGCTGTGGCCGACCGCCCACCGCTTCCGTGCCGGCCAGCGGATCCGCGTGCTCGTCGCCGGTGGCGCCCACCCGCGCTACGCCCGCAACGCCGGCACCGGCGAGCCGCCGCAGAGCGCGACCCGCCTGGTGGCCGTCGAGCACGAATTGCTGCATGACGCAGCGCACCAGTCGGCGGTCGAACTGTCGGTGCTTGGCGACCGGCCCGCCTGAGACTCAAACGAGACCGCGCCGCTACTGCGGGCGCGCCACGCGCCGCCTAGCCTCCGCCGCTCGGACAGCTGAGGAGGACCCATGCAGCGACGCAGCATCCCCATCGCGGTGGCCACCGCCACCGCTCTGCTGCTCGCGAGCAGTGGCGCCGCGTCCGGCGCCGGCCCCGGCGACACGTTCCCGACGGCGCTGCTGCCGCTGCCGCCCGGCGCGATCGCCGGCGCCGACAGCGGCCTCGACGCGCTCGGCTATCCGAGCGACGCCGGCGTCAGCAGCGACGGGCGCTACGTCGCGTTCCTGTCGGCGGCCGACACGCTCGCGCCGGCAGCGGCGCTCGACGTCGTCAACGTCTTTCGCAAGGACCGTGCGACCGGTGCGGTCGCGCTCGTCAGCCGTGCCGACGGCGCCGATGGTGCCAGCGCGCCGGCGGACGCCGACAACGTCACGATCAGCGACGACGGCAACCGCGTCGGCTGGACGACCCAGGCGCGGCTCGTCCCCGCCGACGTCGATGACGACGAGGACGTCTACGTGCGCGATCTGGCGACCGGCCAGACGCTGCTGGCGACGGCCGTGGCCGGCCCCGGAGCGGGGGTCTCCGACTACGACCTCTCCGGCGACGGCGCATGGATCGCGTTCACGAGCGACGAGAGACTGACCGCCGGCGACGTCAACGCGGACGACGACGTCTACCGCGTCGCGGTCGCCGGCGGCGCCGCGCTGCTCGTCTCGGCGGGAGATGGCACGAGCACCAGCGGCGACGACGACTCGGGCAGCCCCTCGATCAGCGGCGATGGCACGTGGGTCGCGTTCGACTCGTCCGCCGGCGACCTGATCGGCGGCTTCGTCGACGGCAACGGAGGTCGCGACATCTGGGCGCGCGACGTCACGGCGAGAGCGACGTACCTCGTCAGCACCGCCTACGGAGTCGCGGGGAGAAGCGCCAACAACTCGAGCTCGACACCGCTGGTCGCCGGCTCGCCGCCCTCCGGTGGCTCGACCAACGTCGACGTCATCTACAACAGCTACGCCACCGACCTGGCGGCGCCCGGCACCGACGTCGACACGGAACAGGCCGTCTACCGCCGCAACCTCGGGACGAGATTCATGGCGAGACCCGTCTCGGCGCTGGTCAGCCGCGCGGACGGCGTCGCCGGCACGGCAGCGGACGACTCCGCGTATGCGGAGAGCGTCTCCGACGACGGCCGTCACGTCGTCTTCAGCACCCGCGCCGACAACCTCGGGGTCACCGGGCAGGGCTTCGGCGCCTACCTGCGCGACATGACGGCTGGCACGACCGCGCTCGGATCGGTCGGTCGCGACGAGGTCTACAACGGCGCGATCTCCGGCGACGGCTCGCTCTTCGTATGGGTCTCGGGCAACGGCGTGACGCCCGACTCCGACCCCGATGCGAGCGGCGTCTTCGCCCGCGCCCACGTCGTCTCGCCGCCGACGCTCGGCGCGCCCGAGCTGGTCTCGCGTCCGGCCGGCACCGCGCCGTTCCTGCTCCCGGCGCTGTGGGACCGGCCGGCCGGTCATGGCGAGCGGTCGATCAGCGCGAACGGCCGCTACGTCCTCTTCGTCGGCGCCACGAGCCGCGACCTGGTGGGACTCGGGAAGATCGGCGTCCAGGTCTACCGTCGCGACGTGCTGACCGGAGCGCTCGAGCTGGTCTCGCGCGCGAACGGGGCAGCGGGCGGGCCGAGCCCGAGCCCGCCGGCGGAGCGGTCGATCAGCGCCGACGGCACGCGCGTCGTCTTCGTCACCGACGCGGCGCTCGATCCCGCCGACGGCGACGGCTTCGCCGACGCCTACCTGCGCGATCTGGCGAGCGCGACGACGACGCTCGTCTCGCGGGCCGACGGCCTCGGCGGCGACGACGCTGACGCCGACGTGCGCGCCGCTCGCATCAGCGCTGACGGGACGCACGTCGTGTTCGACTCGACGGCGACCAACCTCGGCACGCCGGGCGGCGACCGCCACGTCTACCTGCGTGACGTGGCAGCGGGAACGACGGTCGTCGTCGACCGCGCCGACGGAGCGGCTGGGACGCTCGCCAACGACGACAGCGGCGCGGCGACGCTGTCGGCCGACGGCCGGCTGGTCGCTTTCGTCTCCAACGCCAACACGCTCGATCCCGCCGACCCGGGCCCGTCGGTGATGCCCGACGTCTATGTGCGCGACACCGTCGCCGCCACGGTCGAGCTCGTCTCGCGCCGCTCCGGCGCGGGCGGCCAGAAGGCCGCGAGCGCGGCCGGGCCCGTCATCAGCGCAGATGGCCGCACCGTCGCGTTCATGTCCGATGACGAGACGCTCGCGCCGGAGGGAGGCGCCTGGGGCGCCACGTCGCAGATCGTCGCGCGCGACCTCGTCACGCACCAGAACGCGCTCGTCAGCCGCGCGGCCGGCGGCGCCGTCGCCAACGCCAACGCGAGCGTCCCCAGCATCAGCGACGACGGCGGCACGATCGCCTTCGTCTCGGAGGCGACCAACCTGCTGCCCGGCGTCGGCGGCGGCGGCCGCCCCGCCGTCTTCGCGCGCACGAGCGCGACAGGCGTATTGGCCGGCCCGCCGGCCTTCGGCACGCTCGACGGGTCCGACTTCGGCGCCGTCGGCCCGTCGCTGAGCGGCGACGGCCGCTGTCTGTCGTTCACGGGGACCGGGCACAACGTCTTCACCGGCGCCGCCGGCGACACCCCGACCGCCTACGTGCACGTGCTCGCGGGCACCTGCTCGACACCGCAGCCGCAGTTGCCGCCGCCGCCGAGAGCTCCTCAGCAGCCGCCGAGCAGACCGGTCATCTCAACGCCGCTGCCGCGCCCGACGCTGACGCAGGTGTCGCTGCTGCGTGCGAGATTCCGCGTCGGCAAGAGTGCGACGGCGGTTGCGGCGGCGCGCAGAGCCGGCGCTCGCAGACGCAAGCCGACGCCGGCCGGCAGTGCCGTCCGCTTCACGCTCAACACGCGCGCGAGCCTGACGATCGCGATCGAGCGGTCGAGCAGGGGGCGCAAGGTCGGCAAGGCCTGCCGCAGAGCGACGCCGAGACTGCGCAGACGACGCGCCTGCGCGCGCTGGACGACGGTCGCGACGCTCCGACGCAACGGCATCGACGGCGGCAGACGGTCGATCGCGTTCAGCGGCCGAATCGGGCGCCGAGCGCTCGCCGCCGGCGGCTACCGCGTAACGGTGAAGGCCGGCAACGCGAGCGGCGCATCCAAGCCCGTCACGCTCGCGTTCACGATCGTGCGCAGATAGCGCGCGCCTGCCCGCGTCCGTCGCGGCGGTGGGACGACCGCGACGGACGCGAGGGCGGGAACGCGGCGGGCGGAGAGTGCAGCTCCGCCCGCGCCCCGTTCCCCATCTCCGCTACGGCAGCGGCAGCGGTTTGACGTGCGGTGCCAGCCGCTCGATCCGCTCCAGTCGCTGCGCGAGGCCGCTGCGCTGCGCCAGCGACTGCGGCGCGACGTCGCCCTGCGGCGTCGCGGCCGGCTCCGGCGGCGGCTGCTCGAACGGCACCTCCTGGCGGCAGCTCATGCCCTCGGCGGGCAGCGCCAGCTCCTCCAGGTAGGCGTCGACGGCCGCGTCGATGCAGGCGGAGTTGCCGCCGTAGGCGGTGTGGCCGTCACCGCGCATCGTCAGCAGGCGAGCGTTGCCGAGCTGGCTGACGAGCCGCTTCGCCTCCTTGTACGGCGTCGCCGGGTCGTAGGTCGTGCCGACGACGAGCGTCGTCGGGGCGTTCGCCGGGTTGCGGAACGGGCCGTAGAAGGCGCTGTTGGGCTTGACCGGGTAGAGGCCCCACGCCAGCTCGCCGTAGCCGTGGTTCCAGAACGCGTGGTCGTAGTCCTGGTAGGAGCGCTTGCCCTCGCGCAGGAAGGTGCCGACGTCGTGCGGGTAGCGCTGCTCCAGCGCGCTGATCGTGAAGTAGCGATCGGTCAGCGGGTCGTAGGTGCCGTCCTCCAGGCGGCCGTAGAAGATGTCGACGAGGGCCCGCAGCACGGTGCCGTCGTTGTCCTGCTGCGCTCTCGCGAGCGCGTACGCGAGGTCGGGCCAGAGGTCCTTCGAGTAGACCGCCTGCGTGACGGCGGCGTCGATGTCCTCGCCGTCGACCGCCCGGCCGTCGGCGGTCGGGATCGGCGTGACGGCCGCTCTCTCGATCAGCTCGTCGAGCGCGGACCACGGGTCCTCGCCGCCGAAGCCGAGGCAGGCGTCCTGTCTGGCCGCGCATGCCTGCAGGAAGCGGCCGATAGCGCGTTCGAAGCCGGCTGTCTGCTCGTCGAGGCTCGAGAGCGGGTCGTTGACGTACTGGTCGGGATCGAGCGCACCGTCGAGCACGAGCGCGCGCACGTGGTCGGGGAACATGCTCTGGTAGGTGGCGCCGAGGAAGGTGCCGTACGAGAAGCCGAGGTAGGTCAGTCTGTCGTCGCCGACGGCGGCGCGCAGGTGGTCGATGTCACGCGCGACGTTCGCGGTCGAGACGTACGGCAGGATTGCGCTGTTGAGCGTCAGGCATCTGCGGATGTAGCTCGTGTCGCGCTGGATCATCGCGCGGATGTCGAGCGTGTCGGGCGTCTCGAACGGCTGCGCGTAGACGCCCTCGGTCTCCTGGTTCGATCTGCAGTCGATCGCCGGTCTGCTGCCGCCGACGCCGCGCGGATCCATGCCGATGATGTCGAAGCGGTCGTTGACGCCTCTGAACAGCCGCGCGCCGACCGCCTCCACCGTGCTGGCGGCGTCGCCGCCCGGACCGCCGAAGTTGACGAACAGCGAGCCGATCCGTCTGTCGGGATCGGTCGCCGGGATTCTCACGACGGCGAGGTCGAGCGTGCCGCGGCGCGGCTTGGACCAGTCCTTCGGGACGGTCGCGGTCGCGCACTGCGCGACGCCCTCGTCGCTGCAGGCGCTCCACTGCAGCGGTGGTGCGGGGCCAGGTCGGTCGGCGAGCGCGCTCGGTGCCGTGGACGCGGCGGTCGCCGCGACGGCGACCAGACCGGCGCACGCGGCGGCAAGCCGCCTCCCCCGGGGGCTTGGGCTCATGGGTGCTCCCCTCTAAAAGATTGGATGGGCCTCGCGCCGGGCTACCCACCTGCTGTCGCCGTCGCACCGCGCGCGGTCATCCGGCAGACCAGAGAGAAGTGGACCGGGCTGGCGCGGGGTGGGACGCGGCTCCCTACGATCGCGCGAGGGCAGGGTCATTCGACCAAAAAGGGGACTGTCATGCGAAGGACCGCAGCTGCCGCGACGCTCGTCGCGGCCGGCATCGTGCTCATCACAGGAGGGAGCGCGAGCGCGCTCAGACCGGGGGCGACGGCGGCGACCGGCGCGCTCGACCTGCTGCCAGGCGAGATCGCTGCCGGCGAGAGCGGCGTCGTCGACCGCGCCGGCAGCCATGGGTCGTCGCGGCCGAGCGTCAGCGCCGACGGCCGCTGGGTCGCCTTCCTCTCCGGCGTCGACGCGCTCTCGGGCGAGGCAGAGCGCGACGCCGCCAACGTCTTCCGCAAGGACCGCAGAACCGGCCGCGTCGTCTTCGTCAGCCGCGCGACCGGCGCGAGAGGGACGCCGGGCAGCGGCTCCGCCTGGAACCCCGTCATCAGCGACGACGGCAGACGGATCGCGTGGGCGACGGCAGCCGCGCTCGATCCCGCCGACACCGACGGGGCGACCGACGTCTACGTGCGCGACCTCGCCGCCAAGACGACGACGCTCGCGACCCCCGGGACGGTGCTCGACGTCGACGACGAGTTCGGCTTCTCCGGCGACGGCGACCACGTCGTCTTCACGACGGCCGACGGACTCGTGCCCGGCGACGTCAGCGGACGGCGCGACGTCTACCGCCGTCAGCTGAGCAGCGGCACGACCGCGCTCGTCTCGCTCGACGCGGCCGGCGGCGAGGCCGACACCGAATCGCGCGACCCGTCGATCAGCGCCGACGGCCGCTGGGTCGCCTTCGTCTCCGCGGCGAGAGATCTCGTCACCGGGATCGGCTTCGGCAGAGAGAGAAACCCGCGGGCGCAGGTCTACGCGCGCGACATGACCGCGACGACCGACGCGACGACGCTCGTCAGCCACAGCTACGGCCTGCCGCTGCAGACCAGCGTCGCCGACGCGCGTGACCCGCACATCACCGTCGACGGCGGCGGCGACGTGCACGTCGCCTTCGCGAGCCGCTCGTGGGACCTCCATCAGCTCCTGCCGAATCCGGCGGCGGTCGAATGGCACGGCTACGTGCGCAACCTGTCGCAGCCGGAGACCGAGTTGCTGGCCACGGGCTACGGCGTGCTGGCGAGAGGGGACACGACCGTCGACGGGATCAGCGCCGACGGCAGACGCGTCGTCTTCTCCTCGTCGATGACGAGCATCGGCGGACCCGCGACCAACTACTGGAACATCTACGTCCGCGACGTGGCGAGCGCGACCACCACGGTCGTGACGGGCGGCAGCGGCAGAGCCGACTTCGAGCGCGACGGCGCGATCTCCGACGACGGCGCGGTCGTCTCGTGGCTGGTGCACGAGTCGATCGTCCCCGACCTCGACCGTCCCTTCCAGGGCGTCTACGCGCGCACGCTGCCGGCCGGTCCGGTCGAGCTGATCTCGCGGCCGAGAAGAGCCGGCGCGCTGCGCACGCCGGCGCTGTCGGTGAGCACGCTCGGACAGACGTCGCGGCGGATCAGCGCCGACGGCCGCTATGTCGCGCTCGAGGTCGACGGACCGACCTACCGCAGCGTCTACCGGCGCGACACGTGGACCGGAGCGCTGGAGCCGGCGGCGCGGCTGACCGGAGCGAGCGGCGCGCTCGCGACCGAGGGCAGCTATGCCGCGTCGATCAGCGACGACGGCAGCCGCGTCGTCTTCGTGACCGGCGCCAGCCTCGATCCGGCCGACCCCGTCGCCGGTCGTGCGGCGCAGTCGGTCTACCTGCGCGACTTCGCGACCGCGACGACGACGCTCGTCTCACGCGCCGACGGCTTCGGCGGCGCGAACGAGACCGGCAACATCACCAGCGCACGCATCAGCGGCGACGGCAGACATGTCGTCTTCCCCGGCTCAGGCCTGCTCGTGCGCGACGTCGACGCCGGTAGAACGACGCTCGCCGGCCGCGCCGACGGCCCGAGCGGCGCGGCTGTCGGCGGGATCGGGGACTACGCGATCTCCGACGACGGGACGGTCGTCGCCTTCGACACCAATCAGGCGATCGACCCCGACGACCCGGATTCGTACCGCGACGTCTACGTGCGCGACGTGGTCGCCGAGACGACGCGGCTGGTCACCCGCCAGAGCGGCGCGACCGGCGCCAAGGGCTCCGGCCGCGCGCCGGCGCTCAGCGGCGACGGCGACGTTGTCGCCTTCCTGACCAGCGAGGATGCGCTCGCGCCGGAGGCCGGCAGCTTCGGCGGGATCGAGCAGGCGGTCGCGCGCGACCTGACGACGCACCAGAACACGCTCGTCAGCCGCGCGCCCGGCGGACCGCCGGCGAACGCCGAGGTCAGAACGATCAGCGTCGACGCGGACGGCGCGCAGGTCGCGTTCGACAGCGTGGCGACGAACCTGCTGCCGGGGCATGGCGGCAGATACCGCTCCGGTGTCTACGTGCGCGCGACCGCCGACGGCTCGCTGAGCGCGCCGCCGCCGTTCGGCCCGGCCGGCGACGCCCTCTTCGGCGGCGGCGCCTCGCTGCCGTCGCTGAGCGCGAGCGGTCGCTGCCTGGCCTTCGTCGGGATCGGCGACAGCGGCACGCAGAGAGCGGGCGTCGGCGATCTGCCCACGGCGTACGTCTACGCGCTCCCGGCCACGGCGCCGAGAACGCCGCGCTGCAGAACGCAGAGATAGGACAGACGGGCGGCGGCGCGCGGGGCGCGCCGCCGCTCTCCTGAGCTGGCGCGTGTCCGCTCATCGCGGCGAACGCCGCCCACGGCTCAAGTGAAACGGTTTTCTGTCGAGGAACCGTGGAGATGAGCTCTCGTCCGAGCTTCAGCGCTCCATTCGGCGAACGCGACCGCGACGGCAGGCGCGGCGGGCCCCTGGTCAGCCGCGGCCTCGTCGTCGACGCCGCGCCGCAGCAGCGCGCACGCCAGGCGCTGCGTGCCGCCGAACGGCTCAGCCGCGCCGTCGTCGAAGGGCTCGAGGAGGGCGTCGTCGTGCTCGACGCCGAGCTGAAGCCGCTCAGCTGGAACGCCAGCGCGCTGCGGATCCTCGGCGTCACCGCCGACGAGATGGCCGACGAGGCAGGCTCGGTCCTGCGGCGCGACACGCTCCGCTACGACAACGGCAAGCCGCTCTCCGAGCAGGACAACCCCGCCCAGCGGGCGGTCCGTCAGAGCGCGCCGGTGCGCGCGACGCTGCGCCGCGCCGCGCCCGATGGCGGCGAGCGCTGGATCACGATCCTCGCGCGCCCGATCGGCGGCGCCCACGGCACGACGCGCCGCGGCGTCGTCGTGACCGTCGCCGACGTGACCAGCTCGGTCGAGTCGGCGCGCCGCCTGCGCGAGGAGCGCGACCGCGCGCAGCGCTACCTGGAGGTCGTCTCGACGCTCGTCGTCGTGCTCGACCCGAGCGGCCACGTGGAGCTGGTCAACCGCCAGGGCTGCGAGCTGCTCGGCTTCTCCGAGCACGAGCTGGTCGGCCGCGACTGGTACGAGACGGTCGTCCCGGCCGGCGACCGCGAGGAGGCGCGCGACGTCCTCCGCAAGCTCGTCGCGGGCGAGCAGCTGCCGGAGGAGCGCCATGAGACCTTCCTGCTGACGAAGGCCGGCGAGGAGCGCAAGATCGCCTGGCGCAACGCGGTCGTGCGCGACGCCGACGGTCACGTCACCTCCGTCTTGCGCTCCGGCGAGGACGTCACCGAGCGCCGCCGCGCGGAAGCGCAGGTCGCCTACCTCGCCCACCACGACCGCCTCACCGGACTGCCCAACCGCGCGCTGCTGGAGGAGCAGCTGCAGCGCGACCTCGCGCGCGCCCGCCGCACCGGCGGCGCCGTCGCGCTCGTGCAGATCGGGCTCGACAACTTCAAGCTCGTCAACGACTCGCTCGGTCACGGCGCCGGCGATGCCGTCCTGCGCGAGACGGCGCAGCGCGTCGCCGAGCTGACGCGCGCGGGCGACGTGATCGCGCGTCAGGGCGGCGACGAGTTCATGCTGCTGCTCGACTGCGGCGCGGAGGACGCGCAGGTCGTCGCCCAGCTCGCCGGAGAGCGGATCATGGAGGCGCTGGAGCGGCCGTTCGCGGTCGCCGGCGCCGAGTTCCACATCGGCACCTCGATCGGGATCGCGCTCTTCCCCGGCCACGCCAACAACGCCGAGTCGCTCTTCAAGCACGCCGACATGGCGATGCACCAGGCCAAGCGCGCCGGCGGCGGCGCCGTCGCCTTCTACGAGCGCGGCGCCAGCGAGGCGCGCGAACGGCTGTCGCTGACGAGCCGGCTGCGGAGGGCGATCGACAGCGACGAGCTGCGCCTCCACTTCCAGCCGATCTACCGCGTCGACGACGGCGTGCTGGTCGCCGTCGAGGCGCTCGTGCGGTGGCAGGATCCCGAGCACGGGCTGGTCCCGCCGGCCGGCTTCATCGCCGTCGCGGAGGAGACCGGGCTGATCGAGGGGATCGGCGCATGGGTGGTCGAGGCGCTCTGCCGGCAGGCGTCGCGCTGGGCGCAGGAGGGCTTCCGCCCGCGGCTCTGCTTCAACCTCTCGCCGCGCCAGCTGCGCCAGCCCGACCTCGTCGCCTCGATCGCGCAGACGATCGCTCGCCACGACCTCCCGCCGGGCCAGTTCTGCGCCGAGCTGACCGAGAGCGCGGTGCTGAGCGACGAGCGGCGTGACAGCTCGCTGCTCGACGAGCTGCACGAGGCCGGCCTGGCGATCGCGATCGACGACTTCGGCAGCGGCCACTCGTCGCTCGCGCGCCTGCGCGACCTGCCGGTGCAGGTGCTGAAGGTCGACCGCTCCTTCCTCAGACGGGTGCCCGAGGATCCCGGCTCGACGGCGATCGTCGCCGCGGTCCTGGAGCTGGGCACCGCGCTCGGGATGACGACCGTCGTCGAGGGCGTCGAGGACGTCGCCCAGCTGGAGCTGCTGCGCCAGCACGGCGCGCCGCTGGCGCAGGGCTTCCTGCTCGGCCGGCCGGTCCCCGCCGACCAACTCGACCGCCGCCCGGCGCGCGTGCCGACGTGACCGGGGCGCTCGTGATCGGCGCGCGCACGCTGGAGAGCGTCACGCTCGACCTCGACGCGCTCTGGATCGTCGTCGCCGCCGTGCTCGTGATGTTCATGCAGGCCGGCTTCGCCTGCCTCGAGATCGGCTTCTCGCGCGGCAAGAACGTCGGCTCGGTCGTCGCGAAGGTGCTGCTGAACTTCTCCGTCGTCTCGCTCGTCTGGTGGGCCTGCGGCTTTGCGCTCGCGTTCGGCGGCGGCGCGTGGCTGGCAGGCGACTCCGGCTTCTTCCTGCACGTCGGACAGACGCTCTCGCCCGGCAGCCCGATAGCCGGCCCGGTGACCCCCGCCGACAGCGGCTTCGTGCTGTTCCAGATGGTCTTCTGCGCCGTCTCGCTCGCGATCGTCTGGGGCACGACGCTGGAGCGGATCCGCTTCATCGCCTACCCGATCTACGCCGTCGTCTTCGCCGCCGTGATCTACCCGCTCGTCGCGCACTGGATCTTCGGCGGCGGGCTGCTCGGCCAGATCGGCTCCGGCATGCAGGACTTCGCCGGCTCGACCGTCGTGCACCTGACCGGCGCGACCGGCGGCCTGGCGGCGCTGCTGCTGCTCGGCCCGCGTCGTGGCAAGTACGGCCCGGACGGCGAGCCGCGCGCGATCCCCGGCCACTCGATGCCGATGTTCGGCCTCGGCGTGCTGATCCTGTGGCTCGGCTGGTTCGGCTTCAACGCCGGCTCGACGCTCACGACCACGGGCGCCCGCTTCGCCGAGGTCGCGCTCGCGACCAACATCGCCGCGGCCGCCGGCGTCGTCGGCGCGGCGATCACCGTGACGCTGCTGACGCGCCGGCTCGACGTCGGCATGGTCGGCAACGGGGCGATCGGCGCGCTCGTCGCGATCACCGCGCCGTGCGGCTTCGTCGAGCTGTGGGCGGCGCCGCTGATCGGTCTCGTCGCCGGCGTGCTCGTCGTCGTCTCGGTGCTGGCGATCGACCGCGTGCTCGACGACCCCGTCGGCGCGCTCTCCGCGCACGGCGTCGCCGGCATCTGGGGGACGCTGTCGTGCGGGATCTTCGCCGCGCCGCGGCTCGCCGACGCGCCCGGTGCGCCAGGGCAGGCCGGCCTGATCTACAACGGCTCGTTCGAGCAGCTCGGCGTGCAGGCGCTCGGCGTCGTGCTCGCCTTCACGCTCGTCTTCACGATCTCCTACGTCACCTTCGCCGCGATCAAGGCGATCTTCGGCCTGCGCGTGACCGAGGCCGAGGAGGAGGAGGGGCTCGACCTCGTCGAGCACGGCATGTACGGCTACCCGGAGCAGTTCATCGTCGGCGGTGAGGCCGGCGTCGAACCGGTCGCCGACGAGCCGGCGGTGCGCTGAGCCGGGCGCGCCCTTGCGGGGCCGGCGCGGGCAGCTCGCTAGATTGGCCGGATGGCCTCACGTCCCCCCGCTTCGCGCCGCGTGCGCATCCTCGCCGCCGGCGGCACGATCGCGATGGGCGGTCCCTCGGGGGCCACACCCCAGCTCGACGCCTCCGCGATGGTCGCCGCGATCCCCGACCTCGCCGACGGCGACCACATCGACGCGGTCGACGTCGTCAACAAGCCGAGCGCCCACCTGACGCTCGCCGACCAGCTCGAGGTCTGCCGCCAGGCGCGCGACGCCGCCCGCCGCGGCATCGGCGTCGTCGTCACGCACGGCACCGACTCGCTGGAGGAGACGGCGATGCTGTGCGACGTGATCCACGACGCGGAGGCGCCGATCGTCTTCACCGGCGCGATCCGCCCCGCGACCGCGGCCGGCGCCGACGGCCCCGCCAACCTGCTCGACGCCGTCTCGGTCGCGAACTCGGACGAGGCGTCCGGGATGGGCGTGCTGGTCGTCTTCGGCGGCGAGATCCACCACGCCCGCTGCGCGCGCAAGACCGACACGACCTCGCTCGTCGCCTTCTCCTCGCCGCAGACCGGTCCGCTCGGCCGCGTCACCGAGGGCCACCCGACGATCTGGTCGCGGCTGCCCCGCAACCCGCCGCTGGACCCGCCGGCGCTCGACAAGCTCGTCCACGTCGTCCCGACCGGCGCCGGCGACGACGGCACGCTCGCGCGCGCGGCGCTCGACACCGAGCCCGACGGCGTCGTGATCGGCACGCTCGGCGCCGGCCACCTCGCGCCGCCGCTGCTGGAGCTGTGGGCCGAGGCGGCGGAGCGGATCCCGATCGTCGCCTACTGCCGCCCCGAGCGCGGCGTCGTCCTCCAGGGCACCTACGGCTACGCCGGCTCCGAGCAGGACCTGCGCGACACCGGGATCATCCCCGTCGGCTTCCTCTCCCCCCAGGCGGCGCGCATGAAGCTGCTCGCCTGCGTCGCCAGCGGCCTGTCGGTCGAAGAGGTGCGCTGGGCGTTTCGGCAGGACGACGGCTGAGCGAAGCGAAACCGGCGCCCGAGCCGGGGGCGAATCTCCGGGTGACCGCGGCTCTGTGCACGTCATGGATGCACAGAACCGCACTCATCAACAGGATCAGGCCGTTGCGCGGCTCGCCGATGTGCAGCACGGCGTGGTCGCGCGACGGCAGCTCGCTGCACTCGGCGTCGGTCGGAGCGCGATCGCCCACGGACTGCGGCGCAGACAGCTGCTGCCGCTCCATCGTGGCGTCTACGCGGTCGGCCACCGGCGGCTGACGCGCAACGGGCGCTGGCTGGCGGCGGTGCTGGCGGCCGGTGACTGCGCCGTGCTCAGCCACCGCGACGCGGGCGCGCTGCACGGCCTCGGCAACTGGAGCTACGGTCGCTTCGAGGTCTCGACGTCCGCTGACGTTCGCTCGACGGTGCGACTCCGCCTCTTCCCCCGCCGCATCCTGGCCGCCGCCGACGTCACGACCGTCGCCGCGATCCCGGTCACGACCGTCGCACGCACGCTCGTCGACCTCGCCGAGCTGCTCGACCGCGAGCGGCTGCTGCATGCGCTCACCGAGGCCGAGCGGGCGCGGCAGTTCGACCTCGGGGCGGTCGAGGCGGCGATGGCGCGCACGCGCGGCCGCCACGGACGCGGCCACGCGAACCTGCGCGCGGCGCTGGAGGAGACGCGCCGGCGCGGGCTGCAGCTGACGCGCTCGGGCCTCGAGATCGCGCTGCGGCGGCTGGTGCGTGAGCACGGAGGTCGACGCGTGGTGGCCGCAGGCGCGGCTCGCTGTCGAGGCCGACGGCTGGGAGACGCACCGCAGCCGCAGGGCCTTCGCGCGCGACCGCGAGAAAGCCAACACGCTCACCCTCCACGGCTGCACGGTCCTGCGCTTCACCCACGACGACGTCGTCCGCCGCTCTGCGCAGACCGCCGCGGTGATCCGCCGCGCGCTGGCAGCCGCCGCTACTCGCTGAGCGCGTAGCCCATGCCGCGGACCGTGCGGATGCGGTCCTTGCCGAGCTTCTTGCGCAGGTAGCCGACGTAGACGTCGACGACGTTGGAGCCGGGGTCGTAGAAGTAGCCCCAGACGTGCGACAGCAGCTGCTCACGGCTCATCACCTGGCCGGGATGGCGCAGGAAGACCTCCAGCATCGTGAACTCGCGCGCCGACAGCTCGATCGTCCTGCCGTCGACAGCCGCCATCCGCGTGCGCAGGTCGAGCGAGAGGTCGCCGGCCGCCAGCACGAGCGTGTCGGCGCTCGGCTGGTCGCGCAGCCGCACGCGGATCCGCGCCAGCAGCTCGTCGAAGCGGAACGGCTTCGTCATGTAGTCGTCGGCGCCCAGCTCCAGCCCCTCGACCGTCTCGTCGCGCGCCGACAGGATCACGACCGGAAGCCGGCTGCCGCGGGCGCGCAGCTCGCGCAGCACGTCCATGCCGTCCTTGCCCGGCAGACCGAGGTCGAGCACGAGCAGGTCGAACTCGTCCTCGTGCGCGACCGCCGCGGCCGTGTCGCCGTCGCCGACGACCGTCGTCGCGAACCCCTCGGCCTTCAGACCCTTCTCGAGGAAGGCGGCCAGCCGCTCCTCGTCCTCGGCGATCAGGATGCGGGTCATGGCTGGGGATCTTCCTCTCTGACCGGTACGACGACGGTGAAGGTGGCGCCCTCGCCGGGGCGGGAGCGCAGCTCGACACGGCCGCCGTGGGCCTCCGCGATCGCGCGCACGATCGCGAGGCCGAGCCCGGCGCCGTCGGAGCGGCGGCGGGAGCGGCCGGCGCGCGCGAAGCGCTCGAAGATCCGCTCCTGCTCGGCCTCGGCGACGCCCGGGCCGCCGTCGCGCACCCAGATCCGCGCCTCGCCGCGCTCGAAGGCGCTGCCAAGCGCGATCGCGTCGCCCGGGCCGGTGTGCTCGACGGCGTTGCGGGCGAGGTTGACGACCGCCTGCGTCAGCCGCTGGCGGTCGCCGCGCAGGCGTCCGACGGCGATCGCGTCGGCGCTCCAGACGCGGTCGGAGGCGAGCGCCTGCGCCTTCGCCAGCAGCTCCTCGGTCAGCACGTCGAGGTCGACGTCGCCGAGGTGCAGGAAGTCGTTGCGCTCGGCCTTCGCGAGCGTCAGCAGGTCGTCGACGAAGCGCGCCATGCGGTCCAGCTCGTCGGTCACGAGCGCGACCGTCTCGCGCCGCTCCCGCGGGTCGTCGCCGAGCAGCTCCAGGTGACCGCGGATGATCGTGATCGGCGTGCGCAGCTCGTGGCCGGCGTCGGAGACGAGCTGGCGCTGCACGTCGAATGTCCGCTCCAGCCGGTCGAGCATCGCGTTGAAGGTGCGGCCCAACTCGG
This sequence comes from Conexibacter stalactiti, assembly GCF_033542075.1. Classification (NCBI taxonomy): domain Bacteria; kingdom Bacillati; phylum Actinomycetota; class Thermoleophilia; order Solirubrobacterales; family Conexibacteraceae; genus Conexibacter; species Conexibacter stalactiti. The sequence goes on along the minus strand of NZ_JAWSTH010000001.1, from coordinate 163,989 downwards.
CGATCTCGTCGCTGCCGCGCACCTCGATCCGCCGCGTCAGGTCCTCGTCGCCGATCTCGCGCGCGGTGTCGCGCAGCTCGCGCAGCGGCGCCAGCACGCGGCCGGCAACCAGCCACGCCAGCGCCGAGGCGAGCAGCAGCACCGCGAGCGAGACGCCGGCGGCGACCCTGACCGCCTCGTCGACCTCATCGCGCTGCGGCTGCAGCGCCTCGGTCACGACGAAGCCGCCACGCACCCTGCCCTCCACGCGCACCGGCGTCGCGAGATAGCGGACCGGGCCGTCGGCGGTCTCGATCGTGCCGCGCCGCGCGCTGCTCAGCATCGTCAGCGTGCGCAGCCGTCTGACGACGGCGGGGTCGGGTTCGCCGGTCGCGCTGGAGCGGTAGGGGCGGCCGTCGAGCAGCGTGTACAGGTCCTCGTCGGGGGCGGGCACGTTGCGCGCGAGGTAGACGTCGAAGATCGCTCTCACGTCGCCGTCGAAGGGGCGGCCGTCGCGCGGGTCGCGGCCGTCGGCGACGAGGCGGCGGAACTCCTCGACCTCCTGGCTGAGCGTGCGGTCGGTCCGCTCGTCGGCGCGCACCAGCAGGATCTGGCGCAGCGCGAGCGTCGAGAGGACGGTCGAGAAGCTCAGCAGCACGACGAAGGCGGTGAGGATGCGAGCGCGCGCGCCGAAGAGGACGCGCGCGCGGGCCGGTGGACGGGTCAATCGTCGTCCCCGCCAGAGCCGCTGCCGCTGCTGTCGTCGTCATCGCCGCCGCCGGGGCCGCTGCTGTCGTCGTCGTCGAGGTCGGGCGGCTCGGGCGTCGGCGGCGGAGCGAAGCCGTCGTCGTCGGAGCGGTCGTCGCTCGATCCGCCGCTTCCGCTCGCTCCACTCGATCCGGTCGACCCGCTCGTCGGCGGCGGCGTCACCGGCTGCTGCTGCGCCTCGCGCCGTTCGCGCGCGCGCTCGGCCGCCTCGCGCCGTGCCCGCTCGCGCGCGGCAGCCTGACGCCGCTCGCGCTGCTGCGCGCGCCGCGCCGCGCCGCGCCGCTGCTGCGCCGCCGCGCGCTCGCGCGCCAGGTCGGCGGCGGAGTGCCCGGCGAGCGGGTCGACCTCGATCACACGGACCGCCTCCGGCGCCGCCGGAGTCAACAGCGTCGCGGCCGCCGCGCCTGCCAGCACGGCGATCGCGAGCGCGGCGGCGACAACGGCGATCAGGCGCATGCGGGGCACGCCGCGCACGCTGGCCTGCGCGCGTGAGATGGCGATGGATTCGACATGAGAGCGACCTCATGATTCCCGCTGCGCACGTGAGAACGCTCTCGCGATCGGCTCACAGACCTCTCACGGCGCGTGGGGAGGCTGCCGTTCGTCACTGATCCCTCACCCCGGAGGTGCCACCGAAATGGCCTTCTTCACCGCCGTCACGCCGGCGCTCGCGTCGTCGAGCAGCCGCACCAACACGAGAACGAACACCGGCCGGCGCGGCAACGGCAACGGCCGTCGTCGGCGCCGCCGCCGTCGCAACACGAACACGGGTCGCAACACCAACACGTGATCCGACGGCCGGCCGGCGCCGTGAGCGCCGGCCGGCCGCCTTCTTCTTCCATGCGCCGTCTCCGTGAACGCCTCCACCGCCTGCTCGTGCCCGTCGCCGACGGGCAGGAGGCCGTCGCCGCCGCGCCGCCGGTGCCGATGCGCGAGATCTTCCGCCGCTTCTGGCCCGACGCGCGCCCCTACCGCCCCGCGATCGCCGCGGGCGTCCTCTTCCTCGTGCTCGTGCCGGCGATCGAGGCAGCCGAGATCTGGCTCTTCAAGCTGGTCGTCGATGACGTCCTGGTGCCGCGCGACGCCGCCGCGCTGCTGCCGCTCGCGGGGATCTACCTCGGTCTCACGCTCGTCAACGGGATCGTCCGCTTCGGCGACGACTACCTCGCGGCGTGGGTCGGCGAGCGCTTCCTGCTGAACCTGCGCGCGCGCCTCTTCTCGCACGTGCAGGGGCTCGGCCTCGACGTGCTCGACCGCCGCCGCCTCGGCGACCTGCTCTCGCGCCTGACCTCCGACGTGCAGGCGATCGAGCGGTTCGTGCTGACCGGCGTCGGCGACGCGATCTCGGCCGTCGCGCGGATCGTCTTCTTCAGTGGCGCGCTGCTGCTGCTGTCGTGGAGACTGGCGCTCGTCTCGCTCGTCGTCGTGCCGCTCTTCTGGCTGACCGCGCGCCGCTTCTCGGGGCTGATCAAGCACGCCTCGCGTGAGAAGCGGCGCCGCTCCGGCTCGCTGACCGCCGTCGCCGAGGAGTCGCTCGCGAACGCCGCGCTGGTGCAGAGCATGGGTCGCGAGCAGCACGAGCTGGAGCGCTTCCGGCGCGAGAACGCGGCGATCATGGAGGCCGAGCTGGCCTCGACGCGGATCCGCTCGCTGTTCGCCCCGCTCGTCGACTTGATCGAGCTGCTCGGCGCGCTCGTCGTCGTCGGCCTCGGCGTCTGGGCGCTCAGCTCCGGCGACCTCACGATCGGCGGCCTGCTCGTCTTCCTCGCCTACCTGTCGCAGCTCTACAGCCCGGTGCGCCAGCTGAGCGGCCTCGTCAACAGCCTCTACGCCGCCTCGGCCGGTGCAGAGCGCGTGATCGAGCTGCTCGACGAGCGGCCGGCCGTGGTCGATCGGCCCGGCGCGCAGCCGCTGCCGGCCGCTGAGGTGCGTGGCCGGGTCGAGCTGCGCGACGTCACCTACGCCTATCCCGGTGCGGCGCGCGACGCGCTCGCCGGCTGCTCGCTCGTGGTGCAGCCGGGCGAGTGCGTCGCGCTTGCCGGCCCCAGCGGCGCCGGCAAGACGACCGTGACGCGACTGCTGCTGCGCTTCGCCGACCCCGCCGCCGGCGAGGTCCTGCTCGACGGCCACGACCTGCGCGGGCTGCCGCTGCGCGACGTGCGCAGACACGTCGGGCTGCTGGCGCAGGAGACGCTGCTGTTCGAGGGCAGCGTGCGCGACAACATCGCCTACGGCCGGCCCGACGCGGACGCCGCGGAGGTCGAGCGGGTCGCGCGCGCGGTCGGGATCGCCGAGCTGCTCGACGCGCGCGTCGGCCAGCGCGGCCGAGCGCTCTCCGGCGGCCAGCGCCAGCGCGTCTCGATCGCGCGCGCGATCGTCCGCGGCAGCGCCGTCGTCGTGCTCGACGAGCCGACGACGGGCCTCGACGCGGAGGCGCGCGAGGAGGTGCTGAGCGCGCTCGACGCGCTGCTGCCCGGCCGCACGACGATCGTCGTCTCGCACGACCCGGCCGTGATCGCGCGTGCGGATCGGGTGGTGGAGCTGCGGGCGCCCAACGCCCTTCCCATGGTGGAGGCGATCGCATGAGGACGCTGTCGGCCGGGCGCGAGCTGGCGCCCGGCGTGCGCGTGACCGCTCACCTGCACCGCTCGCGCCACCTCGACGTCTACGCCGCCCACTGCGAGCGGCGCGCCTGCCCGGTCGTCGTCAAGACGGTGCGGCCCGACCGGGTCGGCCGCGACGACGTCGTGCGTGATCTGCTGCGCGAGGGGCGGCTGCTGCGCAGGCTGACCCACCCGCACATCGCGCGCGGCTACGAGGTCCACCGCGCGCCGCGCCCGGCGATCGTGCTGGAGACGATGGGCGGCGAGACGCTCGCCCACCTGCTCGACCGCCGCGACCTGCCCGCGCGCGACGTCGTCGAGCTGGGCCGTCAGCTCGCGTCCGCGCTCGCCTACCTGCACGGCGAGGGGATCCTCCACCTCGACCTGAAGCCGTCGAACGTCGTCGCCGACAGCGGCCGCGCGAAGCTGCTCGACCTCTCGATCGCGCAGCGCCCCGGGCGAATCCCCGCCGGGCGCGGTACCTGGTGCAACATGGCGCCGGAGCAGGCGGCCGGCGACCAGGTCACGGCCGCGACCGACGTCTGGGGGCTGGGCACCGTGCTGTGGGAGGCCGCGACCGGCGTCAACCCCTTCGACGAGCGCGATCAGCGCAGCGAGCGGGCCGCGCCGGTCCGTTCCCTCCGCCCCCGCTTCCCGAAGCCGCTGGCGGAGGCGGTCGACGCGTGCCTGGAGCCGATCGCGGCCGACCGCCCGCCGCTCGCCGAGCTGCAGGCGGCGCTGGCGTCGCTCTAGTCGGCCGGCGGCTGATCGCCCTCGACGAGGATCGTGTCCTCGTGCGAGTAGGCGGGCGAGCAGGCGCAGACGAGCACGAGGTCCGCGTCGCCGCTGTTCCACAGCTTGTGGACGGTGCCGGGCGGGATCACGACGCAGTCGCCCGGCTGCACGTCGCGCTCGTCGTCGCCGACCCGCAGCCTCCCGCGGCCGGCGGTGAAGAGGTACAGCTCCTCGGCTCTCGGGTGGTAGTGGGCGATCGTGGCGGTGCCGGGCGGCAGCGTCGCCTCCGCCAGGCTCTGGTGTCTCGCCGGCGAGTAGCCCGGTCCCGCCCATTCGCGGATCGTCGAGCCGTCGGCGGTGATGAAGGGCTCCAACGTGTCGTAGCGGGCGAGGTGCATGGGGCGAGGCTAGCGCGACCGCCTCAGGCGTTGACGCCGAGGTTGATCACGCCGAGGTAGCCGTCGTCCTCTCGGCTGACGTCGAGCAGGCCGACGGGGTCGAAGATGCCGTCGCTGTCGTTGGTCATGTCGCGACCGCCGCGCTCGTCGTAGGGCGCCGTCGCGAAGACCTCGTCGTTGAGCGCCTCGTCGAAGTACAGCTGCGTCGTCAGCACCGTGCGCTTGTCGACGTGGACCTTCAGGTGGATGTGGACGGTGCGGCCCTGGTACCAGCCGGGGTAGATCGTCGTGAACTGCGCGACGCCGTTTCTGTCGGTCGCCTGCGCGCCGCGCAGGTAGGTGCCGTCGTCGCTCGTCGTCGCCTCGCTGTCGCCCTGCGAGTAGGAGCCGTCGGAGGTCTCGCCGGAGCCGGCATCGCCGGGCGGGCCCATCGCGCCCGACTCGAAGCCGGAGTAGCTGCCGCCGGCGTCGCAATGCCAGATCTCGACGACCGCGTTGGCGACCGGTGCCGCCTCGCCGCCGGCCTCGCACTGCGACATGTCCTGCACGCGCAGCGCCAGCTCCAGCCGCGTGCCGGGCCGGTCCTCGCGCACGTCGCTGCGGATCGAGTCGACGTCGAACCAGTACGGCCCCTGCGTCTCCTCCTGCGCCAGCGTGCAGGTCGCGGCTCTGTCGAGCAGCGCGACGACGTCGGAGGCCGCGGTCGTCGACGGCTGGACGGTCGCGGTCGTGCCGGCGCTCGTCTCGACGGTCGTCGTGCCGCCGCCGTCGCCGCCGCAGGCCGCGAGGAAGCCACCGAGGCCGAGCGTGCCGCCGATCGACAGCGCCCGGCGGCGTGTCACGCGCAGACGACTGGCTCTGATCTCTTCGTGCATCGCTCCACCGTACGCCCGCTTCCTGGGAGCGGCCTGGGAGCGGGTGCACCTACCTCGCGCGTAATCGACGCGCGCCCACGCTCGCGAGACGGTGTCGCCATGTCCTCCACCAGCCTCACCCCAACGCTCCCCGCCGCCCGGCGCGCGGCACCGTCGTGGCTGGCGATGGCGGTGGTCCTCACCGGCACCTTCATCGTCACGCTCGACTTCTTCATCGTCAACGTCGCGATCCCCGCGACGCAGGCCGACCTCGGCGCGAGCGCCGGCGCGATGCAGCTCGTGATCGCCGCCTACGGGATCGCGCTCGCCGCCGGCCTGATCCTCGGCGGCCGGCTCGGCGACCTCGTCGGCCGCCGCCGCGTCTTCTCGATCGGGCTCGCGCTGTTCACGCTCTCCTCCGCCGTCTGCGGCCTCGCGCCGGACGCGACGACGTTGATCGCCGGACGCGTCGTGCAGGGAGCCGCGGCGGCGCTGATGACGCCGCAGGCGCTGTCGATCATCGGCATCACCTACGCGGGCGAGGCGCGCGCGAAGGCGCTCGTCGTCTACGGCCTCGTGATGGGCCTGGCCGCTGCCTGCGGCCAGCTGATCGGCGGGCTGCTGATCCACGTCGACCTGCTCGGGCTCGACTGGCGCTCCTGCTACCTCGTCAACGTCCCGATCGGCCTGGCCGCGCTCGCGCTCGCGCCGTACGCGATCAGGGAGTCGCGCGCCGACGGCGCGACCCGCCTCGACCTCAGCGGCGCGCTGCTGGCGACGCTGGCGCTCGTTGCCGTCGTCCTGCCGCTCGTGCTCGGCCGCGAGCACGGCTGGCCGCTGTGGACGTGGCTCTGCCTCGCCGCCGCGCTGCCGCTGCTGGCCGGCTTCGCGATCTCGCAGCGCCGTCTCGCCGCGCGCGGCGGCGACCCGCTCGTCGACCCGGCGCTGTTCCGCGAGCGCGCCTTCACGGTCGGGCTGCTGGCGACGATCCTCTTCTACACCGGGATGGGCTCGTTCTTCCTCGTGCTGGCGCTCTACCTGCAGGAGGGCCGCGGACTCGACGCGCTCGGCTCCGGCCTCGTCTTCACGCCGCTCGCCGTCGGCTACCTCGCCGCGTCGATCGTCTCGCAGGGGCTCGCCGGGCGCCTCGGCCGCCAGCTGCTGGCGCTCGGCGGGCTGACGCGGGCGGTGGCGCTCGCCGGTCTCGTGCTGACGGTCGGCGCGGTCGGGGCCGGCGGCGAGATCGCGCTGCTGCTGCCGGCGCTCGTGCTCGACGGCGTCGGGATGGGACTGCTGACCGCGCCGCTGATCGCGACCGTGCTGGCCGACATGAAGCCCGAGCACGCCGGCGCCGCCAGCGGCGTGCTTAGCACCGCGCAGCAGGTCGGCAACGCGCTCGGCATCGCAGTGGTCGGCGCGTTGTTCTATGGCTCGCTCGGCGCGACGCCGAGCCCGGACGACATCGCCCAGGCGTTCGAGCTGTCCCTCATCGCCGTGGCGGGGTTGTCGGCTGCTGTGGCGCTGCTGGTGCAGGCGCTGCCGCGGAGGCGGTGAGCACCGCGGATCTGTGCACCCATGCGACGCACAGATCCGCACTCCTCGCGCGGTCCGCCCTTGGACCCGGCCGAACCTTCCACCCACTTGCTACTGGCATATAAATTTATACCTGGGTAATATGAACGCCATGGTCCAGTCGACCACGGCAACCACGCGCTCCCGACTGCCGCGCGCCGAGCGTGAGCAGCAGGTCCTCGACATCGCCCACGCCGCCTTCGCCGAGCACGGCTACGGCGCCGTCACGATGGACGAGGTCGCCGCCGCCGCGGGCGTCACGAAGCCGCTGCTGTACGCCTACTTCGGCAACAAGGAGCGGCTCTACCTCGCCTGCATGGAGCGCTCCGGCGAGGCGATGCTGAGCGCCGTCGGCGCCGCCGTCGCGAGCGCGTCAAGCCCCGCCGAGGCGCTGCGCGAGGGCCTCAAGGCCTTCTTCGCCTTCGTCGACGGCGACCGCGACGCCTGGCGCGTCCTCTTCGACGAGACGCTGCCGGCCGGCGGCGAGCTGACGCGCTCGGTCTCCGTCTACCGCGACCGCCTGCTGGCGCTCGTCGCGCAGACGCAGCTGGCGCTGATCCCCGAGCACAACCGCGAGCGCGCGGCGACCGAGGTCGAGGCGCTCTCCAACGCCCTGCTCGGCGCCTCCGAGGCGCTTGCGCGCTGGTGGCTGCGGACCGGCGCGATGCCGCCCGCCGACGCCGCCGAGCTGCTCGTCGCGACCGTCGAGCCCGGCCTGCAGGCGCGCGCCGCGCTCAGCGCCCTCCCCGGTCCCGAACCCGCTTCCGACGCACCCTCGAACAGACACCAAGGAGCACCATGACCGCCGGTCCCCGGAGAGTTGCCGTGATCGGCGGCAACCGCATCCCGTTCGCGCGCTCGAACAGCAAGTACGCGAAGGCATCCAACCAGGACATGTTCACCGCCGCGCTCGACGGGCTCGTCGCCCGCTTCGGGCTGGAGGGCGAGCGGCTCGGCGAGGTCGTCGCCGGCGCCGTGCTGAAGCACAGCCGCGACTTCAACCTCACGCGCGAGTCGGTCCTCGGCAGCCGCCTGGCGGCCGAGACGCCGGCGTACGACATCCAGCAGGCGTGCGGCACCGGCCTGCAGGCGATCAACCTCGTCGCCGCGAAGATCGCGCTCGGCCAGATCGACGCCGGCGTCGCCGGCGGCGTCGACACGACCTCCGACGCGCCGATCGCCGTCGGGGAGGACCTGCGCCAGATCCTGCTCGACGCCAACCGCGGCCGCTCGACGCAGGACAAGCTGAAGCCGTTCCTGCGGCTGCGCCCGCAGCACCTCGCGCCGGCGCCGCCGCGCAACGAGGAGCCGCGCACCGGCCTCTCGATGGGCGAGCACCAGGCGCGCACCGGCGCCGAGTGGGGGATCACGCGCGAGGCGCAGGACGAGCTGACCTACCGCTCCCACCAGAACCTCGCCGCCGCCTACGAGCGCGGCTTCAACGCCGATCTCGTCTCCCCGTACCTCGGGCTCGAGCGCGACCAGAACCTGCGCCCCGACACGAGCCTCGAGAAGCTGGCGAAGCTGAAGCCCGTCTTCGGCGGCAAGTCCGGCACGATGACGGCGGGCAATTCCACGCCCCTCTCCGACGGCGCCGCGACCGTCCTGCTCGGCAGCGAGGAGTGGGCGGCCGCCCGCAACCTGACGCCGCTGGCGTGGTTCGTCGACGCGGAGACGGCGGCGGTCGACTACGTCAACGGCCGCGAGGGCCTGCTGATGGCGCCGGCCTACGCGGTGCCGCGGCTGCTCGCCCGCAACGGCCTCAGACTGCAGGACTTCGACCTGTACGAGATCCACGAGGCGTTCGCCTCGCAGGTCCTCTCGACGCTGAAGGCATGGGAGGACCCGGCCTTCTGCAGCACGCGGCTCGGCCTCGACGGCCCGCTCGGCTCGATCGACCGCGACAAGCTCAACGTCAACGGCAGCTCGCTCGCTGCCGGCCACCCGTTCGCCGCGACCGGCGGGCGGATCGTCGCCAGCCTCGCGAAGGCGCTCCACGAGCGCGGCGGCGGCCGTGGCCTGATCAGCATCTGCGCAGCCGGCGGCCAGGGCGTCGTCGCGATCTTGGAGGCATAGACATGGCACAAGCCGACCGTTACACCGAACTGATCAACACGCCGATCGGGAAGCTCGTCCAGAAGCAGGTCGGCCTTCCCGCCCCGGTCCCGCTGAAGCGCTTCAGCCCCGGCGACGCGGTCGTCGACGGCCGCGTGCTGCTCGGCGGCGCGCCTGGCGGACGGCTCGCCGGCGCGTTGGCGAAGCTCGTCGCCGAGATCGGCGCGGAGGCCTCGACGCCGCTGCGCGAGGACCTCCGCGCCGCCGCCGCCGAGGCCGGCCTCGACGCCGGCCCGTGGACCCCCGCGGCCGCCGCGACGCAGAAGTACGGCGCGATCGTCTTCGACGCGACCGGCATCACGGAGCCGGCCCAGCTGGAGCAGCTGCACCTCTTCTTCGGGCCGACGATCCGCCGCGTCAAGCGCTGCGGCCGTCTCGTCGTGCTCGGCACGACGCCGGAGGCGGCGAGCACGCCGAGCGAGCAGATCGCCCAGCGCGCGCTGGAGGGCTTCACGCGCGCCGCCGCGAAGGAGCTGAAGGCCGGCGCGACCGGCCAGCTCGTCTACGTCGCCCCCGGCGCCGAGGACCAGCTCGCCTCGACGCTGCGCTTCCTGCTGTCGTCGAAGTCCGCCTACGTCGACGGCCAGGTGATCCGCGTCAGCGCCGCCGGCGCGGTGCCGCAGCTCGACTGGAGCCAGCCGCTGGCCGGCAAGGTCGCGCTCGTGACCGGCGCCTCGCGCGGCATCGGCGCCGCGATCGCGGCGACGCTCGCGCGCGACGGCGCCCACGTCGTCGGCCTCGACGTGCCGGCGCTGGAGGGTGACCTGAAGGCCGTCACCGGCGCGATCGGCGGCTCCGCGCTGACGGCCGACATCACCGCCGAGGACGCGCCGAGAACGATCGCCGCGTACCTGAAGAAGGAGCACGGCGGCGTCGACGTCGTCGTCCACAACGCCGGCATCACGCGCGACAAGACGCTCGGGCGGATGGACGAGGCGCGCTGGAACAGCGTCATCCAGGTCAACCTCGGCGCGCTGCAGCGGATCACCGACGCGCTGATCGCGGGCAGAAGAAGAGCGGTCCTGAACGAGAACGGGCGAATCGTCTGCGTCTCCTCGATAGCGGGCATCGCCGGCAACTTCGGCCAGACCAACTACGCCACCTCGAAGGCCGGCGTGATCGGCGTCGTCGACGCCTACGCGCCGCTGCTGGCGAGACAGAGCGCGACGATCAACGCCGTCGCCCCGGGCTTCATCGAGACGCAGATGACGGCGAAGATCCCGTTCGCCACGCGCGAGGCCGGTCGCCGCATGAACTCGCTCTCGCAGGGCGGGCTGCCGGTCGACGTCGCCGAGGCGATCGCCTACTTCGCCAGCCCCGCCTCGACCGGCGTCACCGGCAACACCGTGCGCGTCTGCGGCCAGAGCCTGCTGGGAGCCTGACCCGATGGCTGCTGCTCCCAACAGCACCGTACGGAGACTGAGCGGGCCGCCCGGCACGCTCGGCCTCTACGCGAAGGCTGCGCTGCCGCTGATCCCGGGCGCCTCGATGCTGCCGTTCGTCGCCGGCGCCGGGGGAAAGCTCCCCAGAACCACGCTGACGCTCGACGGCGTCCGCACCGATCGCGACCAGCTCGCCTCCTACGATCGCGTCTGCGGCTTCACGCTGCGCGACGAGCTGCCGTCAACCTTCGTCCACGTGCAGGCGTTCCCGCTGCACATGGCGCTGATGACCGACGGCGCGTTCCCGTTCGGCGCCGTCGGCCTCGTCCACCTGCGCAACCGCATCACGCAGTTCCGCCCGCTGCGCGCCGACGAGACCTACGACCTGCGCGTCCACACGATGCCGGTCCAGCCGCACGCGAAGGGCAAGACCTTCACGATCGTCTCCGAGGCGCGCGTCGGCGACGAGCTGGTGTGGCAGGACGCCTCGACGATGCTGCGGCGTGGCAAGGGCTCCAAGGACGCGGAGCGCCCGAAGCCTCAGGGCGGCCCGGCGCCGTCCGAGCTGCCCTTCGTCGCGCTGTGGAAGCTCGGCGAGGACCTCGGCCGTCGCTACGGCGCCGTCTCGGGCGACCGCAACCCGATCCACATGCACGCGTACAGCGCGAAGCTGCTCGGCTTCCCGCGCGCGATCGCGCACGGCATGTGGACGAAGGCGCGCTGCCTCGCGGCGCTGGAGTCGACGCTGCCGGACGCGTACACCGTCGACGTGACCTTCAAGCGGCCGATCCTGCTCCCGGGCAAGGTCGCGTTCGCAGCAGAGGACGGCCGCTTCGCCGTCCGCAATCGCAAAGACGACACGAAGATCCATCTGGAAGGAACGGTGACCGCCGCATGAGTGTGGCTGATCGCAGCATGGGCCTCGGGCTCCGTGCCCTCGGCCGCTTCGCCGGCTCGGACCTCGTCGACAGACTCGGCATCCGCAAGCAGGCCGAGGGCGTCGTCTACCGCGCGACGCGCGACGGCTTCCGCGCCGTCGGCGCCGCCAACCGCACCTTCAAGCAGGTGCAGGGCAACGGCAAGAAGCCGGCCCGCCTCAAGCCGTCGGGCTCGGGCGTCTTCGACCTGACGCCGACCGACGAGCAGCAGATGCTGATGGAGGCCTTCCGCGACTTCGGCGCCGAGAGACTGCGTCCGAACGCGCTCAAGGCCGACGAGGCCGCGGCGGCGCCGAAGGAGCTGCTCGCCGAGGCTTCCGAGCTCGGCCTGACGATGCTCGGCGTGCCGGAGGAGCTGGGCGGCGCCGTCAGCGAGCGCTCGGCCGTCACGACCGTCCTCGCCGCCGAGGCGCTCGCGCACGGCGACCTCGGCCTCGCCGTCGCCGCGCTCGCGCCGGCCGGCGTCGCGACCGCGCTGTCGCTGTGGGGCGACGCTGAGCAGCAGGGCACCTACCTGCCCGCGCTCGTCGCCGACGACGCCGCCGTCGCGGCCTTTGCGCTGCACGAGCCGAGCCCGCTGTTCGACCCGTTCGAGCTGAAGACGACGGCGCGGATCGACGGCGCCGACTACGTCCTCTCCGGCGTGAAGGCGTTCGTGCCGCGCGCGGCCGACGCCGAGCTGCTGCTGGTGGCGGCGAGAATCGCCGGCCACGGCCCGGGCCTCTTCCTCGTCGAGACGAAGGCCGAGGGCGTGCTGACGAAGACGTCGCCCGGCATGGGCGCGCGTGCCGCCGGCTTCGGCGAGGTGCTGCTCGAAGAGGTGCGCGTGCCGGCCAGAGCGCTGCTCGGTGACGGCTCGCCGGCCGTCTACGCCGAGGCCGTCCGCCGCGCGCGGCTCGGCTGGTGCGCGCTGGCCGTCGGCGCCGCCCAGGCGGTGCTCGACTACGTGATTCCGTACGTCAACGAGCGCGTCGCCTTCGGCGAGCCGATCTCGCATCGTCAGTCGGTCGCGTTCGCCGTCTCGAACATCGCGATCGAGCTGGAGGGCATGCGGCTGACGACGCTGCGTGCCGCCGCTCGCGCCGACGCGGAGAAGGACTTCTCGCGCGAGACCGCGCTCGCCCGCCACCTGTGCGGCGAGAAGGGCAGTTGGATCGGCTCCGAGGGCGTTCAGCTGCTCGGCGGCCACGGCTACATCAAGGAGCACCCGGTCGAGCGCTGGTACCGCGACCTGCGTGCCGTCGGCGTCGTCGAGGGCGCCCTGCTCGTCTAGGAGACCTGACCGATGCCAATGAATCTGGAAGTCCCGAAGAAGTTCCTCCCGCTCGTCGGCCAGGCCCATCAGGTCGCCGAGGAGATCTTCCGCCCGGTCTCGCGCAAGTACGACCAGGAGGAGCACGCCTACCCGAGAGAGCTCGACATGCTCGCCGCTCTCCTCGACGGCATGAACGACGGCTCCGACATGGGCGGCGGCGCCGGCGCCGGCGGCGTCCGCCGGCAGGAGCAGAGCGACGAGATCCGCAACGGCTCGAACATGTCGACCGCGCTCGGCATCGTCGAGCTGTGCTGGGGCGACGTCGGCCTGCTGCTGTCGATGCCGCGCCAGGGGCTCGGCAACTCGGCGATCGCCTCGGTCGCCAACGACGAGCAGCTGAAGCGGTTCGACGGCAAGTGGGCGGCGATGGCGATCACCGAGCCGGAGGCCGGCTCGGACTCCGCCGCGATCCGCACGACCGCCGAGTACGACGAGAGAACCGGCGAGTACATCCTCAACGGCGAGAAGATCTACGTCACCTCAGGTGAGCGTGCCGACCTCGTCGTCGTGTGGGCGACGCTCGACCGCAGCCTCGGCCGCGCGGCGATCAAGTCGTTCGTCGTCGAGCGCTCGAACCCGGGCATGAAGCTCGACCGGCTCGAGCACAAGCTCGGCATCCGCGCCTCCGACACGGCCGCGTTCATCCTCGACGACTGCCGCGTGCCGAGAGAGAACCTGCTCGGCAGCCCCGAGGTCGACGTCAAGAGAGGCTTCGCGGGCGTCATGCAGACGTTCGACAACACGCGGCCGCTCGTCGCCGCGATGGCCGTCGGGCTGACGCGCGCCTGCCTGGAGCAGACGCAGGAGCTGCTGGCCGAGGCCGGCGTCGAGGTCGACTACGACAAGCCGGCTCAGTCGCAGTCGGCGGCCGCCGCCGAGTACCTCGCGATGGAGGCCGACTTCGAGGCCGCGCGCCTGCTGACGATGCAGGCGACCTGGATGGCCGACAACAGCAAGCCGAACTCGCTCCACGCCTCCTACGCGAAGGCGAAGGCGGGACGGACCTGCGTCGACGTCGCGCTGCGCTGCGTGCGCCTCTGCGGCTCGCGCGGCTTCGGCGAGGAGCTGCTGCTGGAGAAGTGGGCCCGTGACGGCAAGATCCTCGACATCTTCGAGGGCACTCAGCAGATCCAGCTGCTGATCATCGCCCGACAGCTGCTCGGCAAGAGCTCGGCAGAGCTCAGATAGGACCGCCGAGAAGCGCGTGAGCGACGGACGTGCCTCCGTCGCTCACGTGACCGGTGCGGAGGGCGTGCCCCCTCCGCACCACCCGAGGTGGGCGGCCCGGCGCGCTGGTGGTGCGGATCGCGCCGGGCCGTCGCCTCACTCTTGAATGCCGCGGAGCGTCAGCCCCGGCGCATGCCGTACTTCAGGTCTCGCAGCTCGCGGATGTCGTCGCTGACCGGCGCGTTGAGCGGGCTCGTCGTGGTCACGCCGAGCAGCTCCGGCTCGATCCGGTGGCGCACGAGCTGGCCGGCGACCGCATCGACCCTCAGGGCGGCGGTGCCCGGCCGCGACGTGACGACCTTCGTCATCTTCGTGCCGTGGAACAGCAGCGCGACGCCGTCGTCGGCCGCCCAGCCACCGGGCAGCTCGCCCGATCTGACGGCTGAGAGCCAGACCGGCAGCCGCTCCGGCTCGCCGTCGGCGTGGACGCTGAAGGAGCCGGGCAGCAGGCCCATCCCCTTGATCACCTCGGGCGGGCCGCCGGAGCGCGTGACGCCGCCCTGGAACCAGCACATCGCGCCGGCGCTGAGGCCGACGAGCACGATCCCGCGTCTCCACGCCTCGCGCAGCAGCGCGTCGAGCTCGTGCGCCTGCCAGATCGCCAGCAGGTTGCGCATCGAGCCGCCGCCGACGTAGATCACGTCCTGCTCCAGCACGATGTCGGCGAGCGTGCGCGCCGAGCCGTGACGGCGGAACAGCGACAGGTGGGTGGCCGAGGCGGTGCGCCCGAAGCGGCCGTAGAAGGAGGTGATCTGCGCGGTCGGATCGCCCGAGGCCGTCGGCAGGAACAGCACGCGCGGCTCGCGTGAGTCCGTCAGCGACACGACGTAGTCGTCGAGGGCGGGGTTGTCCGGCTCCATCGTGAAGCCGCCCCCGCCCATCGCGAGGATCCGGGGTGGGCCGCTCATGCAGCCACGGTCAAGAGATCAGGCATCGTCGTCCCAAGGTACCGGGCATTCAGCGGCGCCTCGACGATCTCGCCGTCGATCGGCTCGACGCGGTAGGCCTGCGCTCTCGGCCGCGAGCTGACGACGTGCCGCAGCTGGCGGTGCTCGAAGTGCAGCGCGGCGCCGTCGTCGGCCGCGTAGCCGGGCCGCACGCCGTCGCCGACGAAGCGGCGGTACTCCTCGCGCCGCTCCGGCTCGCCGTCGTAGTGGACGCAGTTGGAGTAGGGCAGCAGGCCGAGGCCGCGCACGACGCTCGGCGCGCCGTGGAAGGCGGTGACCGCCTCCGAGAACCAGCAGAGCGAGCCGGCCGACAGCCCGCACAGCACGACGCCCTTCCTCCAGGCGGCGCGCAGTATGCGGTCGAGGCCATGCGCCCGCCACGCGCCCAGCAGCGAGACGACGCTGCCGCCGCCGACGTAGATCACGTCCTGGTTGAGCAGGTGCTCCTCGAGGTCGCCCTCGACCGCGCCGCTGCCGCGGTCGCGGCGGAAGAGCGAGACGTGAGAGGTCTCGCACGTCATCGAGAAGGTGCGGTAGAAGCGGACCACGTAGTGGTCTGCATCGCCTGAGGCGGTGGGGACGAAGCACACGCGCGGCCGGTTCACTCCGGTGAGCGACAGCACGTAGTCGTCCAGCAAGGGGTTCCCAGCCTCCATCGAGAATCCACCTCCGCCGAAGGCCACGATGGTTGGGGGTCGCATGGTCGTCATGGAACGAGTATTCACGCCCCCACCGCAAGAATCTCTACGCAATCGTCCAGAGTCGAGTAGACACTCGGACAACAAGTTTCGAGCGGTGCTGCCGACGAGCGCTGGGCGCCGCTACGCGGCTACCAACGGCGCCGGCGAGGCGCCGGCCGGCGTGCGCCGCGAAGCGACCGTGATACGGCCGCCGTCGGCCGGCGTGAACGTCACGAAGCGGCGCGTGACGCGCTCGGCAGCGGCGGTGTTCGGCGCCAAGCGCGCCTGCGCCAGGATCGTCTCCAGCACGACGCGCATCTCGTACAGCGCGAAGCTGGCGCCGAGGCAGCGGCGGATCCCGCCGCCGAACGGTATCCACTCGTAGGTGCCCGGTCTTCTGCCGAGGAAGCGCTCGGGTCGGAACGCCTCGGGCTCGGGGTAGAGCGCGGGGTCGCGGTGGATCAGCCAGATGTTGGGCGCGATGTTGACGCCGGCCGGCAGCTCCCAGCCGCCGAAGGTCAGCGGCGCCTGCAGCTTGCGCACGACCGCCGGCACGACCGGCCGCAGCCGCAGCGTCTCGGTCATCACCGCGTCGAGGTAGGCGGCGCCCGCGGGGTCTCCGGCCTCGTCCTGCAGCCGCGCGAGCACGTGCGGGTGGCGGGTGATCCGCTCCAGCGTCCACGCCAGCGCCGTCGCGGTCGTCTCGTGGCCGGCGAGCAGCAGCGTCATCAGCTCGTCGCGCAGCTCGAGGTCGGTCAGCGGCTCGCCCTGCTCGTCGCGCGCCTCCAGCAGCAGCGAGAGGATGTCGTCGTGCGGCTCGCCGCCGGCCGCCGCCTCGGCGCGGCGCGCGGCGATCTCCTCGTAGACCATCCGGTCGACCGGCGCCATCAGCCGCTTCACGCGACCCCACGGCGTGCGCGGCCGCGCGCCCTGCGATCTCGTGAACTGGAGTCCGAGCAGCCGGCGCGGCTGGGTCGTCGAGTCGAGCAGCTGGCGCAGCGGCGCCGAAAGCTGCGCGACGCGGGCGGCGTCCTCGACGCCGAAGACGACGCGCAGGATCACCTCCAGCGTGATCGCCTGCATCGACGGGTGGACGGCGAACGACTCGCCGACCGGCCACTGCGAGACGTGGCGCTCGGCGATCGTGCGCATCCGCTCGCCGTAGCCGCGCATCCGCTCGCCGTGGAACGGCGGCAGCATCAGGCGCCGCTGGCGCAGGTGCTCGGGACCGTCGAGCAGCAGCACCGAGCGCGCGCCCAGCAGCGGTCTCAGCACGACGTTGCCGGCGCCGGCGTGCAGCAGCGCGGGGTCGCCGGTGAAGACCTCCTTCGCGACCGCCGGGTCGCCGCAGACGATGATCGTGCGGTCGGGCGAGAGCGTGATCGTGAAGAGCGGGCCGTAGCGCTCGCGGCACTCCGGGATGAATCTCTCCGGCTGCAGCAGGAAGCGCGCGACCGTCAGCAGCCGCGGCCCGCGCGGACCGGGCGGAAGCGTGCTGGTGTCGAGCGCGGCGGCGATGCCAGGGACGCTAGCGCGCGGCGGAGGCCGACACGCCGGTTCCCGGTGAGGAGAAGCGGTCGACGCGCGCCCACACGATCGCCGCGACGAACGCCGAGACGACGAGCACCGCCGGCCACGAGCCGATCGCTCTGCCGAGCGGGTGCGACAGCGCGAAGGCGGCGAGGAAGGCGGCGACGAGTGCGATCGCGACCGCGAGCCCCTGCTCGCGGCGCCAGCGCAGCCCGCACCACAGCGCGCCGAGGAACAGCACGATCCCGCCGAGCGGCCGCACGCCGGTGAGGTCGGCGACGGCGAACCCGATCAGCAGGGAGCCGCCGGCGACGATCCAGGTGGGGAGGCGCTGCACCCCCGGAAGGCTACCCGGAGACGGTCGCGGGCGGCTGCTCGGCGGGGCTCGCGACGCGCCGTCTCGGGAACCACCAGGCGTGCTTGCCCAGCAGCGTCATCACGGCCGGCACGAGCAGGCAGCGGATCACCGTCGCGTCGACCGCGACCGCCGCCGCCATCCCCAGCCCGAACTGCTTGATCGTCGGGTTGCCGTTGAGCAGGAAGGCGCTGAAGACACAGACCATGATCAGCGCCGCGGCGGTGATCACGCGCGCCGTCCCGGCGAGCCCCTCGACGACGGCGCGGTGGGCGTCGCCGGTCGCCAGCCAGCGCTCGCGCATCCGCGTCATCAGGAAGACCTCGTAGTCCATCGAGAGGCCGAAGAGGATCGCGAACATCATCAGCGGCACGAACGAGACGATCGGCGCGGCGCCCTCGACGCCGATCAGCCGCGCGCTCCAGTCGTGGCTGAAGACGAACGAGACGATCCCGAAGGCGGCGCCGATCGACAGCAGGTTCATCACGACCGCCTTCAACGGCACGACGAGCGAGCGGAAGGCGACCGTCAGCAGCAGGAACGACAGCGTCAGCACGATCGCGATCACGAGCGGCAGGCGGTCGCCGATCTCGTCGGAGAGGTCGATGAAGCCGGCGGTCTGGCCGCCGACCCACGCCTTCACCTCGCTGTCTCTCAGCGCGGCGGGGATCGTGTCGCGGCGCAGCTCGCGCACGAGCCGCTCGGTCGCCTCCGCCGAGGGGGCCGATCTCGGCGTGACCGTCAGCAGCGCCGCTCTGCCGCTCGGGGCCGGCAGCGGCGGGCTGACGGCGGCGACGCCGTCGGCTCTCGTGAGCGCGACGTGGAGTCGCTCCAGCGTCGCGGCCGCCTCGGCTCTGGAGCCGCCCGCGGGCAGCTCGGCGGCGACCAGCAGCGGGCCGTTGACGCCGGCGCCGAAGCCGTCGGCGAGCAGGTCGTAGGCCTGGCGCGCCGTCGTGTCGGACGGCAGCTGGCCGGTGTCGCTCTGACCCAGCTCCAGCGTCGTCAGCGGCCACGCGAGCGCGGCGACGAGCACGACCGCGATCACCAGCGCCGGCCAGGGGCGGCGGGCGATCAGCTGGGCCCAGCGGGTCCAGGCGGCGGGGTGGTCGGCAGCGGAGGGCGCGTGCGAGGCATCGGCGGCGTCGGACTCGCCGAGGCGCGGGCGCGTCGAGATCGCGGCGCCCGCGTGCAGCGCGCCGTGGTCGTCGCGCGAGGCGGCGGCGGTCGCGCGGCTGGCGCGGCGGCGGCGACCGGGCAGCGCCAGTGCGTCGATCTTCGTGCCGACGGCGCCGAGCGCGGCCGGCAGCAGCGTGATCGCGGCGGCGACGGCGACGAGCACCGCGATCGCGGCGACGCAGCCGAGCTGCGCGACGAGCGGGATCCCGGTCAGCAGCAGCGAGCAGAGCGCGATCACGACCGTGCCGCCGGCGAAGCAGACGGCGCCGCCGGCCGAGGCGACCGCGCCGGCGATCGCCTCGCGCACGTCCAGGCCTTCGGCCATCAGCTCGCGATGGCGCGTGACGACGAACAGCGAGTAGTCGATCCCGACGCCGAGGCCGATCATCGTCGCCAGCGCCGGCGCGGTGCTCGGCACCTGCACGACGTGGGTCGCGAGCGTGATCAGCGACAGCCCCGTGCCGAGGCCGAGGATCGCGGTCAGGATCGGCAGCCCCATCGCGACGACGGTGCCGAAGGTGAACAGCAGGATCACGATCGCGGCCGCCAGCCCGATCGCGTCGGAGTCGGCCGAGCCGGGCTGGGAGAGGTCGGCGCCGACGTAGCCGCCGGCGGCGATCTCGATCCCGCTGCCGCGCGCCAGCTCCTGCGCGCGGTCCAGCAGCGCCTGCGCGTCGTCGATCGTCAGCTGCGCCGGCCCGTCACGCAGCGTCAGCGAGACGTAGGCGATCTTGCCGTCTCTGCCGAGCTGGGCAGCGCCGGCCGGCTCGAACGGGCTGATGACCGCCTTCACGGCGGGATCTCTCGCGTAGGCGGCGGCGATTCTCTGCACGACGGCGCGCTCGCGCGCGTCGGTCAGCTTCGCGTCGCCGGTCGCGCGCAGCACGATCGGGTTGGTGCCGTTCTCCGCGCCGGCCGGGAACTCCCGCTCCAGCACGTCGGCGGCGCGCTGGCTGTCGGTCCCCGGCAGCGTCGCGTTGTCGTTGGTCTGCGTGCCGAGTCTGCCGGCGAGCGTGCCGAGCCCGACGGCGAGCAGCAGCCAGGCGACGAGCACGATCCGGTGACGGCGGGCGCAGAAGGCGCCGAGGCGATGCAGCAGGGCGGTCATTCGAGGTGTTTCTCCGGGAGCGCTACGAGCGCAGCCGCGCGAGCAGCCGCAGGATTTCGAGGTAGAGCCAGACGAGCGTCACGAGCAGGCTGAAGGCGCCGAACCACTCCATCACCTTCGGCGCGCCGGCCTGGCTGGAGCGATCGATGAAGTCGAAGTCGAGCACGAGGTTGAGCGCGGCGACGCCGACGATCACGAGGCTGATGCCGATTCCCAGCGGGGAGGCGTCGTTGAGCGGCGCGACGTCCATGCCGAACAGCGCCAGCACGAAGCAGACGATGTAGAAGAGGAAGATCGCGCCGGTCGCGGCGATCACGCCCATGCGGAACTTGTTCGTGACCTTGATGATTCTCGTCTGGTAGACGACCAGCATCACCGCGGCGACGGCGAACGTCAGCCCGGCGGCCTGGATCGCGATGCCCGGGTACTCCTGCTCGAACAGCGCGGTGATCGCGCCGAGCAGGACGCCCTCGACGAGCGCGTAGACCGGCGAGGTCCACGGCGACCACTGCGGCTTGAAGATCGTCGCGATCGCGACGACGAGACCGATCAGCGCCGCCGGCAGCACGACCGCGACGACGTCCTCGTTGGAGGCGGTCGCGCCGTACGTGGTGGCGCCGGCGATGAAGCAGATCGCCAGCAGCACGAGCGTCTTGTTGATCGTGCCGCGGATCGTCATCCGGTCGGTGCCGACGTCGGAGCCGACGCGGCCGAACGCCTTCAGAGCGGGATTGCTGGTGTCCATGCTCCCGGTATCGGCCGCTGCCCGCCGGCTCTGAAGCAACGGAAGCGCTACAGGGATCCGCACAACCGGCCGACAACGGGGGCAATGCCCGCTCGGATGCCATCTTCGGCGCTGCTCGCGCGCGCCGCCGCGGCGCTGCTCGCACTGCTCTGCTGCGCCGCGCTCGCCGGCTGCGGCGACTCCGGCGACGACGCCCGCGGCCGCCTCGAATCGGCCCTCACCGACGCGCTCGACCGCGCGCTCGACGACGAGGGCTCGTTCTCGACCGTGATCAGCGCCCGCTGCGGCAGCGGCGGTCCCAGAACCGACTGCGCGCTCGGCATCTCGGCCGGCGCGACCGACGCCTACGAGGACCGCTTCCGCGTCACCGTCGGCGCCGACGGCTGCTGGCGCGCGACGCGCGAGAGCGTCGTCGTCGCGGCCGGCCTCGACGCCGAGCACGCCCCGCCGCGCGTCCTGAACGGATGCATCGCATGAGCGCGCTCGCGACCCCGCCGCCGGATACGCCGACGCGTCACGAGCACACGATATTCGGGCACCCGCGCGGCCTCGCCACGCTCTTCATGACGGAGATGTGGGAGCGCTTCAGCTACTACGGGATGCGCGCGATCCTCGTGCTCTTCCTCGTCGCGCCGACCTCCGACGGCGGCCTCGGCCTCTCGCTCGGCGAGGCGACCGGCATCTACGGCCTCTACTCGGCGCTCGTCTACGTCGCCGCGATGCCCGGCGGCTGGATCGCCGACCGCCTGCTCGGCGCCCGTCGCACCGTGATCCTCGGCGGCGTCGTGATCACGATCGGTCACTTCACGATGCTCGCGCCTGGGACCGGCGGGATCATCGCCGGCCTCGTCGTGATCGTGATCGGCACCGGCCTGCTGAAGCCGAACATCTCGACGATGGTCGGCGCGCTCTACCGCACCGACGACCCGCGCCGCGACGCCGGCTTCTCGATCTTCTACATGGGCATCAACCTCGGCGCCTTCATCGCGCCGCTGGCGATCGGGCCGATCGGCCAGGACGTCTCGTGGCGCCTCGGCTTCGCGCTCGCCGGCGTCGGGATGCTGTTCGGCCTCGCGCAGCTGCTGCTGACGCAGAAGGACCTCGGCGACATCGGCCTCAGACCGGGCGCGCCGCTCGCGCGCGAGGAGCGCGGCCGCGTCGCGCGGCGCGGCGGGCTCGCGCTGATCCCGGTCGCGGCGCTGCTGGCGCTGTTCCTGCTGGGCGCGATCTCGGCGGTCGGGATCGAGCACGCGATCACCTTCCTGATCATCCTCGTGCCGGTCGCCTGGTTCACCTTCGCCTTCCGCCATGCCACCGACGAGGGCGAGCGCGACCGCCTGCGCGCGCTGCTGGCGCTGTTCTGCGCCTCGGCCGTCTTCTGGATGGTCTACGACCAGTCGGGCTCGGTGATCTCGATCTTCACCGAGCAGGACGTCGCGCCCGACGTGCTCGGGGTCTCCGTGCCGTCGTCGGTCTACCAGTCGCTCAACCCGCTCTACATCCTGCTGCTGGCGCCGGTGATGGCCGCCCTCTGGGTGAAGCTCGGCGCGCGCCAGCCGTCGACGCCGATGAAGTTCGCGATCGGGCTCGGGCTCGTCGCCCTCGGCTTCGTGCTGATGGTCGGCGCGGCGGCCGCGACCGGCGACGGCGGCAAGGCGTCGCCGCTGTGGCTGGTCGTCGTCTACTTCGTGCTGACCGTCGGCGAGCTGGCGTTGAGCCCGGTCGGCCTGAGCGCCGCGACGAAGCTGGCGCCGGCCGCCGCGGCCGGCTCGACGATGGCGGTCTGGTTTCTGTCCGTCTCCGTCGGCGATGCGATCGGCGGAGAGCTCGGCGGGCTCGTCTCCAGCTTGGGGATGGGGCCGTGGTTCGGGATGATGGCCGCGTTCGCGGCTGCCGCGGGCGTGTTCATGCTGTTGGGGCGCCGGCGCGTGACGCGCTGGATGCTTGGCGATCGAGGAGGACGCAGTGTCGACGAGTGACGTGCCGGGCGGGCAGCCGCCGGCGAGCAGAGATCCGTACGGGAACGGGCCGGACGAGGGCGGGCGCACGTTCAGCGCCGGCGTGCTCGCGGCGGTCGCGGTCGCGGTGCTGGTGATCGCCGGCCTCGGCGGCTACCTGATCGGGCACAGCAGCGGCGAGGACTCGGGCAAGAGCTCGGGCGAGGAAGCGGGCCAGCAGGCCGGCTACCAGGAGGGTCTCGAGAAGGGCCGCACCGAGGGTGCTGCGCCGTACCAGAGAGGCCAGTCCGGCTATAAGGAGATCTTCGACGCGGGCAAGGCCGAGGGCGTCCAGATCGGCCTCAAGAGAGGCACCGCCCAGGGCGAGAGAACGGGTCAGGCGCAGGGCGAGAGAGTCGGCTTCGAGCAGGGCGAGAGACAGGGCGTGACGACCGGCCAGTCAGAGGGCGTCAGACAGGGCGCCGCGGCGGTGCTCGGCGGCTTCGACTGGAGCGAGGGCACGTACTACATCGTCAACCTCGCCTCCAGCAACACGGCCGGCGTGCCGTTCACGATCGCCAACCGCACGCAGCTCCAGCCCGGCACCTCCTACACGCTGTGCGCCGATGGCGGCGTCTGCACGTCCGCCGCGGGCAGCGGCGGCAGCTCGGGCGGCGGCAGCAACACCGATCCAGGCGGCAACGCCGCCGAGGACGGCGGCGGCGCCGGCGACCCGGGCAACTGAGGCGCGGCAGTGGCGACGGCGATCGACCCGCGGCTGATCGCCGCGCTGCATCCGCGCACGGTCCGGCACGGCGCGCTCGGTGACGAGCGCGCCGCGCCGCACATCGTCTTCCAGACCTCGACGCTGGCGGCGCTGCTCGACGGCGCCTACGACGGCGACCTGACGATCGGCGAGCTGCGCGCCCACGGCGACCTCGGCCTCGGCACCTTCCAGGCGCTCGACGGCGAGATGGTCGTGCTCGACGGCGAGGTCTGGCGCGCCCGCGTCGACGGCTCGATCGCGCCGGTCCCCGACGACGAGCGCACGCCGTTCGCCGTCGTGACGCCGTTCGCGCCCGAAGTCACGATCGCGGTCGACCGCGAGCTGTCGCACGAGCAGCTGCTCGCCTTCGTCGAACAGCACGCGCCTGCGGCCGATGGGGCGCTCGCGCTGCGCTTCGACGGCCGGCTCGCGGCCGTCCACGCCCGCTCGGTCGCGCCGCAGCAGCGCCCCTACCGGCCGCTGATGGAGGTCGCCGCCGAGCTGCGCGACTTCATGCTGCCGGCGACCGACGGCTCGCTCGTCGGCTTCCGCTTCCCGCAGGGCGCCGAGGGCGTCGAGCTGCCCGGCTTCCACCTGCACGCGATCACCGCCGACCGCAGCCGCGGCGGCCACGTCCTGAGCGCCAGCGCCGGTCCCGGCGTGCTGCGGATCGCGACGCTCACGACGCTGCACATGGAGCTGCCGCCGGGCATCGAGCTGCCGGCGCCGCCGGCCGACCCGGCCGCCGCGCGCGCCCAGGCGGCGGCGCTCGACCGGCTCGAACGCGACTGAGGGTGCCGCTCGCCGCTACGATGCTCCAGATACTGGGGCGAAAGGCGCGGCGTGAACGACGGGCAGCCGAAGGCGCAGGTCGACACCGACACCGAGGAGGTGCGGCTGGTCCTCGCGCTCAACGGCGGGGTCAGTCTGGCCGTCTGGATGGGCGGCGTGACGGTCGAGCTCGACAGCGCACGGCGGGCGCGCTCGTTCGGCTCCGGGGCCGCAGGCGAGAGCGGCTCCGGCCGGCTGTACGCGACGCTCTGTGAGGCGTTTCGCCGCGAGCTGGTGATCGACATCATGAGCGGCTCCAGCGCCGGCGGGATCAACGGCGCGCTGCTCGGCGCCGCGATCGTCCATCGTCGCCCGCTGACGGCGGAGTTCGTGCGCGGCAGGTGGCTCGACCTCGGCGACTTCGGCCGGCTCCTGCAGCGTCGCGAGGCGGACGCGCCGCAGTCGCTGATGCAGGGCGACCTCTTCGCGGCCGACCTGAGAGCGGCGTTCACCACGCTGTTGGACGGGCCGGCGCAGGCAGGGCTGCCCGCCATCGAGGTCAAGCTCGACGTGACGACGACCGACGTCGCCGGCGAGCCGCACGCCTTCCGTGACGCATGGAGACGCACGCTCACCGCGCGCGAGCACCGTGCCCGTTTCCGCTTTCGCACGACGGCCGACTACGGGGTCGAGCAGCTCGCCGCGGCGGCGCGCGCCTCGGCGTCGTTCCCGTTCGCGTTCGAGCCGGTCCAGCTGCGGGGCAGAGCGCGCGAGCTGGCGGGGCTGACGAGCGAGCGCTGGGCGCTCGACGGCGGCCTGCTCGACAACGCGCCGATCGCGGCCGCGCTGGCGCTCGTGCCGACGCGGCCGGCGACGCGCGAGGTGCAGCGGTACGTGCTGTACGTCAACGCCGATCCGCCGCCGGAGGTCGGGGAGGAGCCGCCCGGCAGCGACAGACCGGACAGCCAACCGACGCTGCGACAGCTTCCGATCGCGGTCGTCGAGCTGCCGCGACAGGCGCCGTTCGTCGACCAGCTGAGCGCGATCGAGCGGGCGCTGCGGCCGGCGCGGCTCGGCGCCGACGCGCCCGTTCTGAAGCTGCTGCAGCTCGACGCCGCTGCGCTGGCCGCCGTCGCGGGGCCGCTGCTGCCGACCTACCGGCGCCGCCGGCTGCTGCAGTCGCTGCAGGAGCTGATCGGCGACGGCGACGTCGTCGACGACGTCTATGTCGACTATGCCGACGACACCGCCGCGATCCCGTGGCTGCCGGACAGGCTCGACGTCGACGCCGACGGTCCGTGGCAGTGGGGCATGAGCCCGGCGCAGCGCTTCCTGCACCTGCTGCTCGACGTGCTGCGCGACGCGCTCGCCGCCGACCCGCCCGTGGAAGACCGCGGCGAGCTGCTGAACGCGCGCATGGCGATCGACAGCGCGCTGCAGGAGGTCTATCGCGAGCAGGCCGAGGTCGCGAGCGGCGTCGCCGAGTTGCGCGCAACCGCGCCGGCACCGACGCCGGCGGAGACGGTCGCGGCGGCGATGGCGCTGGTGCAGGCGTATGACCCGCGGTCGTCGCTCAGAGACGCGGCCACGGCGGTGAGGAGCGCGCTCCAGCCTGGCGGCAGAGCGGCGACGCTGCTGTTCGGGCCGCCCGCCGCCGACGCGGACGATCGTTGGTTCGAGACGCTGCTGGCGCGCGCGCTCGCGATCGAGGTCGTGCGGCGCGCGCTCGACGGCGGCGAGGAGGAGGTCGAGACGACGCAGCAGCTGCGCTTCGCGCAGTTGACGCCGTTCGCGCCGACGCCGATCCTCGACCCGCAGCCGGTCGACAGAGCGACGGTGCGCCGCAGCCCGCGCGAGAAGCTGACCGGCATCGACCTCGGCCACTTCGCCGCGTTCTACCGTCGCTCGTGGCGGGTCAACGACTTCATGTGGGGCCGACTCGACGCAGCCGCGCGGATCGCCGACATCCTCGTCAGCCAGGAGCGCGCGCGGCGGCTCCCCGACGGTGCGGTCGCAGCGGCGCTCGCGGACGGGCTGCTGCCGGACGGCGCCGGCGCGGAGCACCGCTGGCTGGTCGCGGAGGCGCTTGCCGAACGTGCCGGCGCGCCCCCGCCGAGCGCTCGGCCGACGAGCGGGCCGCTGCACCCCGGGGAGCTGGAAGGGCTGCGTCAGACGCTGCGCGGTGCGCTCGCCGACGACCTCGCGGACAGCGGCGGGACCGCGGCTTTCACCCGCGCCGTCTGCGCGCGCGCCATCCAGCTGGAGGTGCTGCGGGAGGAGCTGCCGCTGCTGGTCGCCGAGTCGAACGGGGACGCCCAGCTCGGCGCCGGTGCCGAGCCGTTGCGCCTCCCGTTCGAGGACGGCATCGAGGCGATCGTCCGCGCGCTGCGCGCCGCACCGACCCTGCCGCAGCGGCTGCGCTCGCCGGAGGAGGCGTCGAGCCGCCTCGCCGTCGGCACGATCGCGCATGCGGGAGTCGTCGCGCTCGGAATGCTGCGCACGGCGAGAGTCCCGCTTGCGAAGGCGCTCGGCCCGCTGCGCGCGGTGGCGCTGCCGCTCTCCCGCGGCGCCGGGCGAGAGCGGCTCGCCCGGCTGGTCGGATGGCTGCGCCGCCGCCTCTGACCTAGACCCCCGCCGCGACCGGCTTCTCCGCGGCCGCCGGCGCTGTCGGCTTCGGGCCGAACAGCGGCGGCGCGGCGGCCCGCTCGGCCGCCTCCTCGACGTCCATCGGATCGTCGGGATCGACCTCGCGCTCGGGGATTCTGAGGAAGTGGAAGGCGACGCAGACGAGGCCCATGAAGGCGTAGCCGAGCGCTATCCCGCCGTCGGGCACGAACAGCTCGACCTTCGCGCCGTGGATCAGCCCGACGCTCGCGAGCGCGGCGCCGAAGAAGGCGTAGCCGCCCGCCCACAGGAAGCGGCGGTCGATCATGAAGGCGGCGATCGCGCCGAGCACCATGCCGGCGAGCACCGCTCCCTCGCCGAGGTGGAGCAGCCCCTCGTAGATCACGCCAGCACCGGCGAGCGCCTCGAAGCCGACTCTCGGCGCCGCCGTGCCTGCTGCCGCGAGCGCGTTGTCGATCAGGCCGGTCGCCCACTGCGCGAGGTTCGGCACCATCGCCAGCACGACCGCGGCGTAGTACGCCTTCGGCACCGAGCGGAACGCCTGCGCGCCGATCACGAGGCCGATGTAGAGCAGGATTGGGACGATCGCCGGCGTCGGCAGGATCGCGCCGAGCAGCGGGAAGAGCCCGAACAGGCACAGCAGGAAGATCACGACGCCCGTCGCGAGCGAGTAGCCCATGCGGCCGCCGGCGGCCTTCCAGCCCGGGTGGCCGACGTAGACGGCCGGCGGGAACGGCGAGCCGAGGCCGGCGCCGACGACGGCGCCCGCGCCGTCGGCCAGCAGCACGCTGCGGAGGTTGTATCTGTCGCCGGCCGCGGCGGCCGACTCGACGTTCGACATCGCCTCGGTGAAGTTGTAGATGCCGAGCGGGATCGCGGTCGCCAGCAGCGGCGAGATCCCCTCCAGCCCGTCGAACAGCAGGTCGATGTTGAGCGTCGGCAGGCCGACGGCGATCGCCTCGGCCGAGTCGCTGACGGAGTCGATCGACATGTAGCCGCCGACCCACGCGATCGTCGTGCCGACGACGAGCGCGGCGAGGCCGATCGGGACGTTCCCGGGCAGCCGCACGTTCGCGATGAAGCCGATCACGATGATCGCCAGCACCGGCAGCGCGACCCACGCCGCCTCCCACATCTGCGCCGCCGGCCGCATCGAGATGAACGTGACCGAGATCCCGGCGAGCGTGCCGAGCAGCGCGGCGCGCGGCGTGAAGCGGCGGATCAGCGGCCCGACGAAGGCGCCGATCAGGATGATCACGCCGATGATGAAGGCCCACGCGAGGCCGGCCTGCCAGGCGAGGATCGGGTCTCTCGTCTGCAGGTAGGTCGGCAGCATGATCACGAACGTGACGATGAACATGTGCGGGACGCTCGGCCCGTACGGCAGCGCGGTGACGTCGTCGCGCCCCTCCTTGATCGCGAGCCGGCGCGCGAGCCAGAAGTAGAAGAGGTTGCCGACCAGCAGCTCGATCCCGAGCGCCGGCAGGATCACCTCGAAGGCGTCGTGGTCGCTGAGCCCGATCACGCCGGTCATCAGGCCGGTGATCACGAGCACGTTGACGAGCATGTTGATGCCGAGGCCGAAGAAGGCGTTGAGGTCGCCGCGGGTCCAGAGCGGCAGTCTGAGGGTCTGGTCCATCGAGTCAGCTCCTGGCGATCGCGGGGGTGAGCACGTCCAGCAGGTCCTGCGAGTGGCCGACCCAGCCGAAGATGCCGCCCTGCGCGGCGATCATTCTGAGGCCGACCTCGTGGAACTCGGGGAAGTAGGAGCCGACGCAGTCGCCCGGCACGAGGCACTCGTAGCCGCGGTCGTTGGCCTCGCGCACGGTCGTGTGGACGCAGACCTCGGTCGTCACGCCGGTGACGATCAGCCGCTCGATCCCTCTGTTGCGCAGCAGCAGCTCCAGGTCGGTCGCGTGGAAGGCGCCCTTGCCGGGCTTGTCGAGCACGACCTCGCCGGGCAGCGGCGCCAGCTCCGGCACGATGTCGTGGCCCTCCTCGCCGCGGATCAGGATCCGGCCCTTCGGCCCGTGGCTGCCGATCGTCAGCTCGCCGCCCCCGCGCGCGAGCTTGGAGGGCGGCGCGTCGCTGAGGTCGGGGCGGTGGCCCTCGCGCGTGTGCACCACAAGGAGTCCCGCGTCGCGCGCCGCGTCCAGCAGTGCTCGCAATGGCGCGACGACGCGGGCCAGCTCGGAGACGTCGTTTCCGAGCAGCTCGCCGAACCCGCCCGGTTCGAGGAAGTCGCGCTGCATGTCGATCACGACGAGCGCGGTCCGCGTGGGTTCGAAGACGAAGTCGTAGGGACTGGCAGGAACGGTCAGGGCCATGCGTTTCCTCGCCGACGGTTGGTTGTATGCAATGCGGTGCACAACGGCGCTGCCTTGGCGCCAACCTAATGCGAGCGAGGTGACCTGATCACGGTCCGATGGGGACGAGATCACCCGTGTTCTTTGGCCAGATGTCCAGCCCGGCGCTTCGGGCGCCGCGGCTAGGCTGCGGCGCATGAATACATCGCTGCATGCAAAGCCCGCCGCGGCCGCGCTCGCCGCAGCGCGGCCCTTGCTCGTCGACGTCGTCCCGGCGTCCGAGCTGGTCCCCCACCTCGCCGCGGGCGGCCTCTGCCACGCCGGTCCGCCGATCGAGCCGCAGCGGATGTGCGCACCGATGCGCGCCGCGCTCGGCGTCGCCGGCTGGCTGGAGGGGCTGGGGAGCGATCCGGCCGACACGCTCGCGCGCCTGGACCGCGGCGAGATCCCGCTGATGACCAACCATGACGCCGGCGGTGTCGGCCCGATGTCGGGCGCCGTCGGCGGCTCGATGCCGCTGCTGGTCGCGCGCGACGCCGGCAGCGACGTGACCGCCTGGTGCCCGCTCAACGAGGGCTCGGGCAAAGTGCTGCGCTACGGCGCCGACGACGAGGAGGTCGTCGCGCGGCTGCGCTGGATGAGCGCCATGCTGGGCCCGGCGCTGAAGCGCGCGCTCGAGCGCCGCGGGCCGGTCGACCTGATCGAGCTGCAGGCGCGCGCGCTGCGGCTCGGCGACGAGTGCCACCACCGCACCGGTGCCGGCACCGAGCTGCTGCTGGCGATCCTCGAGCCGGAGCTGCCCGACGACGTCGCCGCCTTCGTCGCCGGCAACCACCAGTTCTTCCTCAACGCCGCGATGGTCTCCGCGAAGGTCGCGCTGCTGTGCGCCGACGAGGTCCCCGGCTCCGCGCTGGTGACGGCGATAGCGCGCAACGGCGTCGAGGTCGGCGTCAAGCTCTCCGGCCTCGGCGGCCGCTGGTTCACCGGTCCGGCGGCGCTCCCAGAACCGGCCGCGCTCTACGAGGGGTACGCTGCGGACGAGATGAATCCCGACCTCGGTGACTCGGCGATCGTCGAGGCGTTCGGCCTCGGCGCGCTCGCGATCGCGGCCTCGCCGCGCTCGGCTCCGACGGTCGGGCTCGACCCCGCCGACGCCGAGGCGATCACCGCCCGCCTGCGCGCGATCGGCGGCGGCGAGCATCCGCGGCTGGCGTGGCGCGAGCAGGACGGCGAGGAGCGCCGCGCGCTGCTCGGCGTCGACGCGCGCGCCGTCGTGCGCGAGCGGATCCTGCCGCCGGTCCATACGGGCATCGCGCACGTGCGACCGGGCGTCGGGCAGATCGGCGGCGGCATCACGCATCCGCCGATGGCGGCCTTCGAGGCAGCGGTCGCGGCACTGGACGACGTACCGGTGTGACCCGCTCCGCCCGCCCCTCCCAGGCCGACCGCGTCTACAGCGAGCTGCGCGCGAAGCTGCTGCGCGGCGACCTGCCGATCGGGCAGCGGCTGATCGAGCAGCAGCTCGCGGCCGACTTCGCGACCAGCCGCACGCCCGTGCGCGAGGCGCTGCGGCGGCTGGAGGGCGACGGTCACGTCGTGCGCGACCCGGCCGGCGGGCTCTGCCCCGCGGTCCCGAGCGTCCGCTCGATGCGCGAGCTGTACGACGTGCGGCTGGCGCTGGAGGAGCTGATGGTGCGGCGCGCCTCGGTCTCCGGCGACCGCGGTGAGCTGGAGGCGATCCTGCAGGACTGGCGCGCGCTGGAGGCCGAGCGCAGCGGCGGCCGCAGCCACCACGGCCCCGAGTTCGTCCACCAGGACGAGTCGTTCCACGAGCGGATCGCGCGCGCCGCCGGCAACGACGTCGCGGTGAGGATGCTGCGCGACCTCAACGACCGCATCCGCATCCTGCGCGTCCACGACTTCACCAGCGACGATCGCGTCGGCGCGACGATCGCCGACCATCTGGAGATCGTCCGCACCGTGCTCGAAGGCGACGCCGATGCCGCCGCCGCCTTCATGCGCGCCCACGTCCAGCGCAGCGCGCTGGTCGTGCGCGAGCGCGTCGGCGAGGCGCTCGCGCGCATGTTCGAGGTCTCGGAGTCCTAGGCCGAGGCGCGCTGCTGCAGCGCGCTCGCGAGCGCGGTCCGGCGCGTCACGCCGAGTCGCGCGAAGGCGACGCGCAGGTGGGTGTTGACGGTGTGCTCGCTGATCCCGAGCGTCGCGGCCACCTCGCGGTTGGTGCGGCCGGCGGCGACCAGCTGGGCGATCTCCAGCTGGCGCGGCGTCAGTCCGTAGTGCTCGGCCGTCGGGGCCTGGGCGCCGAGGTCGCCGCCGAGCGCCCGCCGCTCTCGCGCGGCCAGCTCGGCGCGCGCGTGGGCGCCGATCGAGCGGGCGATCTGCTCGGCTTCGGCGAAGCGCTCGGCCGCGACCTCCGGGGCGCCGAGCGCCGCCTGGGCCGCGCCGGCCATCCGTGTCGCGCCCAGCTCCAGCAGCCGCGACGGAGCCCGTCGGGCGGCTTCGGCGGCGGCGGTCGCGCGCACCTCGGCGTTGAGCGGCCGGTCGTCGGCGAGCGCGACGAGCGCGGCGGTGACGCCGGCCAGCGCGCCGCCGAGCGGCGTGCGCGCGAAGCCGAGCGCCTCCAGCATCGCGAGCTGACGGCGCGCGTCGCCGAGGTCGTCGCGCGCGAGCGCCAGCTGCACCCGCGTGTGCAGCAGGCTCGCACGCGCCTGCGGCAGCAGCAGCGCGAGCCGCTCGACGGTCGTCGCCGGCAGCAGCAGCTCGGCGCAGCGCTCCAGCTCGCCGCTGTCGAGCAGCGCCGGCGCGACCGCCCACGCCGCGATCGCGTCGAACTCGGCGAGGTCGGCCGCCTGCGAACGCAGCGCGAGCAGCTCCTCGCCGGCCTTCACCGCGCCGGTCAGCTCGGCGTGGACCGTGCGCTGACGCGTCTGGGCCGCGAGCGCGAGCGTCAGCAGCGCGGCGTCGCCGCTGGCGCGCGCGACCGCGACCGCCTCGCGCGCCGTCGTCGCGGCGCCGGTCAGATCGCCGGCGATCGATGAGGCGAGCGCACGTATCGCGAGCGTCGCCAGCGCGATCTCGGCGTGCTCGTCGCCGCGTGCGAGCACCGCCGCACGGGCCAGCCGGTCGCGCGCGGCGCGCACGTCGCCGAGCACGCTCCAATCGACGAGGCCGAGCCATAGCAGCGCCTCGAGCCGCTCCGGCGACGGCGCGCCGGGGACGCGCGCGAGCAGCATTGCGGCGCTGTTGCGCGCGCGCGTCGTGCCGTCGACGTCGTCGTCGGCGCCGAGCGCGGCGGCGAGCTGCGCCTGCGCGATCGCGGCCGTGATCGTCTGCTTGCGGGCGCGGGCGTCGGCGAGCGCGGCCGTGGCAGGGCCGTGCAGCGCGCGCATCTCGACGGCCCAGGGGGCGCCGCACGCGCTGCGGAGCGCGCGTCCGAGACGCTGATGTTCCGCGTCCCTCCCGTGTGGCGCGGGTCCTGCGGTGCTTCGGTCCATCGCCGCCGCATCGTAGCCTCGGATCGGGAGGGGGCGGTCGATGGTCTGAAGAGTTGTGTCACATAGACGTTCGTTTGGCCGGTCAGCTGAACATCTCCAGGCGCGTTGACGCGCCAACGCGAGCGAATTTCGGCAGCTCGCTCATCCGGCGGCGGTCGGTGCGGGCGACCGGCTCAGCCGGCCGCCGACGGCGCGGCCAGCGCGGCGACCACCGTGGCCGCCAGCAGCAGCTCGGCCTCCGCGGCGGTCGCGTCGCCGTCGAGGTGCGTCTCGACGGCACTGACCGCGATGCTGCGCATGACCCGGGCCTGCCAGGCGACCGGCATGTCGTCGCGCACCTCGCCGCGCTCGCGCGCGATCGCCAGCCAGCGCACCATCGCCTCGTCGCCGGCGGTCTGCGCGGCGTCGTCGGCGAGCGCGTCATGGCCGGCGAGGAAGCGGAAGCGCCGTCCGAGCGCGACCGAGCTGCGCGCGATCGCGGCGGCGACCTGCTCCAGCGGCGGGTCGCCGGCGGTCGCCGTCAGCGCGGCCGCGTCGGCCTCGCGCGCGACGACGCCGAAGATCGCGCGCAGCAGCTCTTCGCGCGCGGGGAAGTGGCGGTAGACGGTCGTGCGCGTGAGGCCGGAGGCGTCGGCGATCTCGCGCATCGTCGCCTCGGGATCGGCCGACAGCAGCCGCAGCGCCGCCGCGATCACGGCGTCGTGGTTGCGGCGGGCGTCTGAGCGAGGTCTCGGCGGCATCGGCTGGCGTAAACGTTACGTTCTGTCACACTTCGCGGCGGTCGCCGTCCCCCAACCCTCGCAGGCCTCCTCCATGAACTCAGCAGTCGACGCCCCCGCGCCCGCGCGCGGCAGCGGCCGTGACAACCCCTGGCTCACGCTCGCCGCGGTCGCGCTCGGCGTGATGATGGTCGGTCTCGACGGCACCGTCGTCGGCGTCGCCAACCCGACGATCGCCGCCGACCTCGACGCCTCGCTGGCCGGCCTGCAGTGGGTCACCAACGGCTACCTGCTCGCGCTCGCGGTGCTGCTGATCGTCGGCGGCAAGCTCGGCGACCGCTTCGGCCGCAAGAAGATCTTCATCGTCGGCATCGTCGGCTTCGCGCTGACCTCGCTGCTGTGCGCGCTGGCGCCGTCGATCGGCGTGCTGGTCGCCGCGCGCGTGCTGCAGGGCGTCGCCGGCGCGCTGCTGATGCCGAACACGCTCGCGCTGCTGCGCGCCGCCTTCCCACCGGCCGAGCTGAACCGCGCGGTCGGCATCTGGGGCGGCTCCTCGGCGCTCGCGGTCGCCTCCGGCCCGATCGTCGGCGGCCTGCTCGTCGAGCACGTCTCGTGGGAGTCGATCTTCCTGCTGAACCTGCCGCTCGGCCTGCTGGCCGCGTTCGTCACCTGGCGCTGGGTGAGAGAGTCGAAGGACGAGACGCACGTCGGCTCGTTCGACCTGCCGGGCGTCGCGCTGCTGTCGGGCGGGCTGTTCCTGCTGATCTGGGGTGTGATCAAGGCCCAGGACCACGGCTGGGGCTCGGCGTACGTGATCGGCTTCGGCGTCGCCGCGGTGATCGCACTGGTCGCGTTCGTGCTGTGGGAGGCGCGCACCGCCGATCCGCTGCTGCCGCTCGATCTGTTCAAGAACCGCTCGCTCTCAGCGGGCGTCGTGCTCGTCGTGACCGGCTTCTTCGCGCTCTTCGGAATCCTCTTCTTCATCGGCCTGTATCTGCAGAACGTGCACGGCTACAGCCCGGTTCAGACCGGCGTGCGGCTGCTGCCGCTGACGGCGACCTTCGTCGTCAGCGCCCCGCTCGGCGGCCTGCTGACGGAGAAGCTGGGGCCGCGCGTGCCGCTCTGCATCGGGATGCTGATCCTCGCCGGCTGCTTCTTCGGCCTGACCGGCCTGGAGGTCGACACCGGCTACGGCGGCCAGTGGCCGTTCTACCTGCTGATCGGGATCGCGATGGGCCTCGTGATCGTCGCCTCGACGGAGGCGATCGTCGGCAACGCCCCGGTCGAGCGCGGCGGCCTCGCCGGCGGCCTGCAGTCGACGGCCAACCAGCTCGGCGGCGTGCTCGGCACCGCGGTGCTCGGCTCGGTGATCGTCTCCGGCGTCGGCTCGGCGCTGGCCGGCAACCTCGCCGACGCCGGCGTCACCGGCGCGGCGGCGAGAGCGGTCGAGGGTCAGACGGAGCTGATCGCCCAGGGCGTCGCCCCGGTCGGCCCCGACACGCCCGCGGCGCTCGCGCAGGCGATCACCGACGCCTCCTTCCAGTCGTTCATGGACGGACTCCACACGGCGATGTACGTCAGCGCCGGCCTCGCCCTCCTCAGCGCGATCATCGCCCTGCTCGTCAGTCGCGGCCACGGCGCCGGCGACGGCACCGTGGTGCACGTCTAGGCAGCAGCCGGCGGAAAGCGCTCGATCCCGCCGGGGGTCTCGATGTAGGTCTCGCCGCGGTGGACGAAGGCGTGGGCCAGCTCGTGGCCGATCGCGGTCGCGGCGACGGCGGCGGCCGCGACGCGGTCGAGGTCCTGCGCGACGCCGATCGGGAAGAGCGCCGCCGTCTCGCGCGTGACCTCGTTGGAGCCGGCGCGCAGGACGGTGCGCAGGCCGGGCTCGACCGCCAGCGCCGAGACGCTGATCGAGATGTTCGCCAGCTCGTCGCTGGTGACCGCCGCCAGCGCGACGGCGCGGCCGAGCGACAGCCGTTCGAGCACGTAGCGGTCGCCGCCGCGGCCGATCACGACCGGCACCTTCAGCCCGCGCGCGAGTGCGACGTTGGGCGCCTGCGGATCCTGCTCGACGGCGACGACCGCTATCCCCAGCGCGCGCAGCTCGAGGCAGACGCGGAAGCCGACCTGGCCGAGACCGACGACGACGACGTGATCGGTGCGCGGGATCGTGCGGCTGCCGAAGGTCCCCGTCAGGCGGCGGCTGAGGACGCGGTTGACGAGCGCCGCGGTGAAGACGGCCGTCAGCACGACGCCGAGCGCCATCGAGGCGATCCCGTACAGCTGCTGCCACGTCGAGCCGTGCTCGAAGAAGGCGCTCGGGCCGACCGCCGCGATCGCCTTCGTCGCCTCGTAGAGCGCGGTCACGGCCGGCTCGTGGTGGGTCGCGATCGCCAGCACGGCCTCCAGCAGCACGAGCGCGACCAGCCCGAACAGCGACCACAGCAACAGCGCCGAGCTGCGGTCGGGCGGGCGGAACTGCGCCCGCAGGCGGTTGGCGGCGCGCCGGGCCGCGCTCGGCGGCTGGTACGGATACGGCGCGACCTGCGGCTGCTCGTCGTCACCGCCTCTGACCGCGATCAGCTCGCCGCCGTCGTCGTCGCGGTGCAGCGCGACGAGCCTCGGATCGAGGCACGGCCCGACGATCGCGCCGGCCGAGGCGTCGGCCATCGAGACGACGTTGCAATTGGGGATCACGCGGATCAGCTGCTCGGCGACCGTGCGGTCGAAGATCGTCACGACGAGCCGTATCTCCGGTCGCAGGTACTCGACCAGCAGCGCCGTCCGCAACGCGGCGATGTCGTCGCGGTTGATCACGACCGCCGCGTGGGTCGGCTCCTCCAGCGCTCGCCGCAGCTCGCGGTCGACCGGTCGCCGCAGCCAGCGGACGACCTCCCCGGCCTCCCGCAGCGCTTCCTCGACGCCCTCGGCGAGCGTGCCTTCACCGATCAGCAGATACGCACCTGACATGCGCGAACGATACGGGCGCGCGGTGGCGCGACGCGTTGCGGCTGCGGCGGCGTCGTGGCCGCGCCGGATGTCCGTCCGCGTTCAGCCGACGGCGGCGCGGAAGCCGGCGACGAGCGGCGCGAACAGCTCGCGCGCGGTGGCGGCGTCGCGCGCGAAGGCGGCGAGGGGGACGAAGACGTCGGTCGCACCGGCGGCGACCAGCTGCGGCACCGCCTCCAGCGAGCGCGCGAGATCGGGGCGGCGGTCGTCGTCGCGCACGACCGGCAGCGACATCCGCACGCGGAAGCCGGCCGGGTCGCGGCCGGCGGCGGCCAGCGCCTCACGCAGCTTCGCCGCGCCGCCGGCGGCCTGCTCGCGGCCGGTCGGCGGGCTCGGGATCCAGCCATTCGCGAAGCGCACGATCCGGTCGACGTTGCGCGGGTGCAGGTCGCCGCCGACCCAGAAGGGGACGCCGCCGGGCTGCAGCGGCGTCGGCGAGCAGGTGACGTCGTCGAAGCTGAGGTGGGGCGAGGACCAGCTCGTCGGCTGCCCGCTCCAGAGCGCCTGGCAGATCCCGAGCGCGTCGTCGAGCAGCCGCCCGCGCGCGCCGAAGTCGAGCCCGGCCGCCTCGTACTCCTTCGCCAGCCAGCCGGTGCCGACGCCGAGGTCGAGCCGGCCGTTCGAGAGCTGGTCGAGCGTCGCCGCCATCTTCGCCAGCAGCGCCGGCGGCCGCAGCGGGGCGATCAGGATGCCGGTGAAGAGGCGCACGTCGCGGGTCCGGCCGGCGATCGCCGCGAGCGTCGTGAGCGGCTCCAGCCATGGCGCCTCGGCGCCGCCGGGGAAGCTGCCGTACGGGTAGCCGGAGAGGTCGCCGCCGAGCACGACGTGGTCGACGACGCTGAGCGCGTCGACGCCCGCGGCGTCGGCCGCCTGCGCCACGTCGAGCAGCCCGTCCCAGCCGCCGGACGGGAGGAAGTCGTGGTAGTTCGACAGGCCGACGATCAGCCTCGGATCCATTGCCTCATCTCCTCTCACGCGGCCGTTGACCGCCGCGACGCGAGCTGACAACCTAGCGCTTGCTCGATTGAGGAGGAAGAGATGGTTGCCACACCCCACCAGCCCGGCCCGCTGCTGGCCGGTCGCAGCGCGGTCGTGACCGGCGGCGCGGCGGGGATCGGCGGCGCGATCGTCGCCGCCTTCGCCGCGCATGGCGCGACGGTGCTCGCCGTCGACCGCGACGAGGCCGCGCTCGCGGCGCTGATGGACCGGCTCGGTGTGGAGGGTGCCATCACGCCGCTCGTGCTCGACGTGACCGCCGCCGACGCGCCGGCGCGGATCGCCGCGGCCGCGCCGGCGCCCGACGTGCTCGTCAACAACGTCGGCCACTTCCTCGACCCGCCGACGCCGTTCGCCGACAGCGACGAGGAGGGCTGGGCGGCGATCGAGGCGGGCAACCTCACCCACGTGCTGCGCCTGACGCGCGCACTGCTGCCGGGAATGATCGCGCGCGGCCGCGGCGGCGCGATCGTCAACCTGACGACCGTCGAGGCTCATCGCGGGATCCCCGGCCACGCCGTCTACGCCGCCTGCAAGGCCGCGGTGACGCAGTTCGGCCGCTCGCTCGCGGTCGAGGTCGGCGGCCATGGGATCCGCGTCAACGCGATCGCGCCCGACGTCGTCGAGACGCCGCAGCTGCCGTACTCCGACTGGGTGCCGCCCGCGGAGCGCTGGCGGTGGGCGACCTGGGCGCCGCTGGCGCGGCCCGGCAGCGCCGATGACGTCGCCGGCGCGGCGCTCTTCCTCGCCTCGCCGTTGGGCGCCTTCGTGACCGGCACGACCGTCCACGTCGATGGCGGCACCGCCGCGGCCGGCGGCTGGTACCCGCGCCACGCGGGTGGCTGGACGAACCGGCCGCTCGATCCGTAGGCGCCGCCGTCCCGAAGCCGCGGCGTGGCGTCGCACCCATCCCGAGACCGCGCTTGACGCGGCGGCGCGAGCGGGTTAGCGTTACCAACCAAGCAATTGCTCGGTTCGTGACCGCAGCCGAGCCGCTTGACGTGAGGAGAGATCACCCGATGGGCGCCGAGACGACCGCGACCCCTGTCAGCCGCACCCCGCCCCCGACGACCGCCGTCCACACCGCCGCCGACGCCGCGCGCTACCGCGCCGCCGGCTGGTGGGGCACGGAGACGGTCGGCGACCACGTCGCCCGCGCCCGCGCCGCGAACCCCGGCGGCGCCGCCTTCGTGACCGCCACGACGCGGATGAGCTGGGCGCAGTACGACGACGCCGCGACCGCGCTCGCGCAGGCGCTCGCCGCCGCCGGCTTCGAGCGCGGCCAGCACCTCGCCGTGCTGCTGCCTGACGGCCCGACCGCCCACGTCGCCTACCTCGCCGCCGAGCGCGCCGGTCTCGTCGTGATCGGCGTCGCCGCCCGCTCCGGCGTCGGCGAGATCGTCCACCTGCTGCGGCTCGCGGAGGCCGACGCGCTGCTGACGCATCCGCAGACGCGCGGCGTCGAGCTGGCCGCGCTGCTGGCGCAGCTGCGCGCCGAGGGGCTGCCGGCGCTGCGCTCGGTCGTCGTCCCCGACCTCGCCGACCCGGCCGCCGGCGGCGTCGCCGCGGCGCGGATCGATGGCGCCCCCGCGCGCATCGCGCCGGCCCCCGCCCCAGGCGCGCCGGTCGCCGCTCTCACCCCCGATCGCCGCCTCCACCCCGACGAGACCTTCCTGCTCAACTCGACCTCCGGCACGACCGGGTTGCCGAAGTGCGTCGTCCACAGCCAGCAGCCGTGGCTGCTCGCCGGCCGCCTCGCGATCACCAACGGCGGGCTGACCGCGCAGGACACGATCCTCTGCGCCGTCCCGACGCCCTACGGCTTCGGGCTCTGGAGCGGCCACGTCGCACCGGCGCTACTCGGCGTGCCGACCGTGCTGCTGGAGCGCTTCGACGTCGAGCTGATGCTGGAGCTGATCGAGCGCGAGCGCGTGACGATGCTGGCCGCCGTCACGACCCAGCTCGCGATGGTCCTGCAGGCCGCCGCCGACGGCGGCCGCGACCTCTCCAGCCTGCGCGTCGTCTTCACCGGCGGCGAGGCCGTCCCGCCGCAGCGCGCCGCCGCCTTCGAGCGGCTCGCCGGCGCGAAGGTGCTGCAGTTCTACGGCGCCAACGAGACCGGCATCGTCAGCGGCACGACCGTCGCCGACGACGACCGCGCGCGGCTGCGCACCGCCGGCCGCCCGGCGCCCGGCGTCGAGCTGCGCCTCGGCGGCGACGGCGTGACCCCCGCCGCCGTGCGCGGCCCCGGCCTCTCGGGCGGCTACCACGCCGACCCCGCCGCCAACGCCGAGCTGCTCGACGGCGACGGCTGGATGCGCACCGGCGACCTGCTCGAACTGGACGCCGACGGCTGCCTCAACGTCGTCGGCCGCGCCTCCGACATCGTCATCCGCGGCGGCAAGAACATCAGCGCCCCCGCGGTCGAGGCGGAGGTCGCGACGCATCCGCTCGTCGCCGTCGCGGCGGTCGTCGCGATGCCCGATCCCGTCTTCGGCGAGCGCGTCTGCGTCTACGCGGCGCTCGAACGCGGCACCCCCGCTCACGCGCTCACGCTCGACGACCTCGTCGCGCACCTGAGCGCGCGCGGGATGACGCGCGAGTGGATGCCGGAGCGGCTGGTGGTGCTCGACGCGCTGCCGCTGTCGGCCGGCGGGAAGGTCGCGAAGACGGAGCTGCGTGAGGACATCCGGCGGCGGCTCGCCGCCGGCCAGCGCCCGGAGACCGGCCGGGCCCCAGGAGGAGGAGCAGCATGAGGAGCATGCGCACACGGATCGCCGTGCTGGCGACCGCCGCCGCGGCGAGCCTGACCGTCGCCGCCTGCGGATCGTCGGACGACGGTGACGACGCGCCCGCGTCGAGCGCCGCCGCGACGACCGCGACCGCCGCGACGACGACCGCCGCACAAGCGCCGGAGGTCGCCAGAGCGCTCGCGCGGCCGACCTCGATCGGGATCGACGAGCCGCTCAGAGGCCCGATCGCCAGAGACAAGACGATCTGGTGGATCCAGTGCTCGTCGCCGGCCTGCGTCGCGCTGACGAAGCCGCTGAAGGCGGCGACCGACGCCGTCGGCTGGCAGCTGAGAGTCGTCAACGCCGGCCTCACGCCGGAGACGGTCAAGGCCGCCTGGGACCAGGCCGCCAAGGGCGACCCCGACGCCGTCATCGGCAGCGGCTTCTCGCGCGCGCTGTACGAGCCGGAGCTGAAGGCGCTCGCCGACCGCGGCGTGCCGGTCCTCAACATGACGACCGCCGACCCGCCCGAGGACGGCTACGCCGCGACGCAGAACTACGGCCCCGACTTCCTCGCCGCCGGCGAGCGGCTCGGCGCCTACGTGCTCGACAGAGGCGGCGACGACGTGCACGCCGCCTCGTTCACGATCAGCGCCTTCGCCAACCTCGGCTTCGTCGCGAGAGGGTTCAAGGAGACGATCGAGCGCGACTGCGCCGACTGCACCGTCGACGATGTGACGGTGCCGGCGACGAGCCTCGGCAACGACCTGCCGACGCGCGTCTCGACCTACCTCCAAGGCCATCCCGACGTCAACTGGGTCTACCTCGGCTACGCCGACATGATGGTCGGCGTGCCGCCGGCGCTGGCCTCGGCCGGGGTCTCCAGAGACGTCCGCTTCGTGACGCTCGACAGCCTCCCGACGACGGCGCAGTACATGGCCGACGGCAACTACCTCGTCGCCGCCGAGGGCTCGCCGAAGCCGGAGATGATGTGGCGCCACGTCGACTTCCTGCTGCGCCACTTCAACAGAGAGCCGACCGAGCCGGCGACCGCGCACACGCTGCCGACGTGGACGCTGACGGCCGACACGCTGCCGAGCACGACCGACGACTTCCCGCTCGTCGAGGACTACGAGGCGCAGTACAGAGCGCTGTGGGGGGTGTCGGGATGACGGCCGTCGCGACCGAGACGCTGATCGCGATCGAGGGGGTCGGCAAGACCTTCCCGGGCCAGCGCGCGCTCGCCGACGTCTCCTTCGAGATCGAGCGCGGCGAGATCCACGCGCTCGTCGGCGAGAACGGCTCCGGCAAGTCGACGCTCATCAAGATCCTCGCCGGCTTCCACGAGCCCGACCCCGGCTCGCGGATCGCCGTCGCCGGGGAGGAGCTGAAGGCGCTCGCGCCGGCCGACGTGCGCCGGCTCGGGCTGCGCTTCGTGCACCAGGACCTCGGCCTCGTCGCGGAGCTGAGCGCGGCCGAGAACGTCGGCCTCGCCTCCGGCTTCGCCAAGCGCGGGCCGAAGGTCGACTGGGCCGGCCAGTGCCGCCGCGCCGACGCGCTGCTGGCGCGGATCGGCGTCGAGGTTGACGTCGAGCTGCCGGTCGCCGAGCTGAGAGCGGTCGAGCGCAGCGCGATCGCGATCGCCCGCGCGCTCGACGAGCTGCATGGCGAGATCCGCCTGCTGGTGCTCGACGAGCCGACCGCGGCGCTGCCGCCGGCCGAGGTCGACGCGCTCTTCCGCGTCTTGCGCGAGGTGCTGGAGCAGGGCGTCTCGATCCTCTACGTCTCGCACCGCCTGGAGGAGATCCTCGGCCTCGCCGACCGCGTCACGGTGCTGCGCGACGGCCGCTGCAAGGGCACCTTCCCGATCGCCGGGATGGACCGCGCGCGGCTCGCCGAGCTGATCGTCGGCGAGGAGGTCGAGGCCGACGCGGCGCAGCGGCCGCCGTCGTGTGCGACGGAGGAGCGCGCGCTGACGGTGCGCGGGATGCGCGGCGCGGTGCTCGACGGCGTCGGCTTCGAGCTGCGGCGCGGCGAGGTGCTGGGGATCGCCGGCCTCTCCGGCTCCGGCCGCGAGGAGCTGGCGGCGGTGCTGACCGGCGCCGCCCCCGGCCAGATCGAGCTGGTCGACGGCGACGGCAGAACGTGGTCGGGGATGACGCCGAAGCGGGCGAAGCAGCTCGGCCTCGCGCTCGTGCTCGCCAACCGCCATCCCGACGCCGCGATCGGGCAGTTCTCGATCCGCGAGAACGTCTCGCTCGCGCAGCTGCCGTCGTACGTGCGCGGCGGGCGGGTGCGCGGGGCGCAGGAGCGCGGCGCCGTCGAGCGCTGGATCGCCGACCTCGACATCCGCCCCGACGACCCCGACCGCCTCTACTCGTACCTGTCGGGCGGCAACAAGCAGAAGGTCATCCTCGCGAAGTGGCTCAACACGAGCCCGCGCGTCTTCGTGATGGACGACCCCACCAGCGGCGTCGACATCGGCGCTCGCCACGGCATCTACGGCCTCGTGCGCGAGCAGGCGGCGACCGGCGCCGGCTTCGTCGTCTGCTCCTCGGACCTGGAGGACTTCGTCGGCGTCTGCGACCGCGTGCTGGCGCTCGTCGGCGGCCGTGTGGCGGCCGAGCTGAGCGGCGCCGAGATCACCGAGAACCGCCTGCTGCAGGCGATCGTCACTCAAACGGGAAAGAACGCATGAGCCAGAACGTCGTCAACGCTGAGGTGCCGAGCGCGGCTCGCGGCCGCAGAGCGCCGGCCGCCCGCCGGTTCGCGCGCGGCCTCTCCTTCAGAACGATCGGCGCGGTCTACGTCTGGCTGCTGCTGATCGCCGTCTTCGCGATCTGGATCCCCGACCTGTTCCTGCGCGAGGAGACGCTCAAGACGGTCCTCAACCAGTACTCGATCACGGCGCTGGCGGCGCTCTCGATCGTCGTGCCGCTGACGACCGGCGTCTTCGACCTCTCGATCGGCTCGACGATGGGGCTGGCCGGGATCCTGTCGGCGTGGCTGCTCGGCAACACCGACCTCAGCCCGCTGATCGTCGTCCTGCTCGGCGTCGGGGCCGGCGCGCTCGTCGGCCTCTTCAACGCGCTGATCGTCGTGCGGATGAAGATCGACTCGTTCATCGGCACGCTCGC
Organism: Conexibacter stalactiti; assembly: GCF_033542075.1. Lineage (NCBI taxonomy): Bacteria > Bacillati > Actinomycetota > Thermoleophilia > Solirubrobacterales > Conexibacteraceae > Conexibacter > Conexibacter stalactiti. The sequence continues at coordinate 121,049 of NZ_JAWSTH010000001.1, read as the reverse complement.
GACCGGCTCGATCCTCGCGGCGATCACGCTCGGGATCTCCGGCGACCAGATCCTCACCGAGCGCGTCGCGGGCGGCTTCAGCGACATCGCCTCCAGAGACATCGGCGGCATCCAGCTGCCGGTCCTCTACATGATCGTGCTGATGATCGCGATCGGCTTCTTCCTCGAGCAGACCGCGTCGGGCCGCTACTGCTACGCGACCGGTTACAACCCGGAGGTGACGCGGCTGGTCGGCGTCAGCGTCGATCGCGTGCGCACGCTCGCGCTCGTCTTCTCCGGCTGCGTCGCGGCCTTCGCCGGCGTCGTGCTGACGGCGCGGATCCAGGCCGCCGACCCGGCAAACGGCCCCTCGTACATGATCCCCGCCTTCTCGGCCGCCTTCCTCGGCGCGACGCAGTTCCGCCACGGCCGCTTCAACCCGTGGGGCACGATCGTTGCGGTGCTGATGCTCGGCACCGGCTCGGTCGGGCTGCTGCTGGCCGGCGCGCCGACGTGGGCGCCGCAGATCTTCCAGGGCGCCGTCCTGATCGCCGCCGTCGGCGTGACGGTGATCCAGCGCCGGCCGAAGGCCGACGCCGAGACCGCCAAGCCGGCCGAGCCGGAGCCCGCCCCCTCAGCTGCCTGAGGGAGCGGGGACGCGCACGCGCAGCCGGCGGATCGCGCCGCTGCGCTCGCGCTCGGCCTGCTCCGGCAGCCACGTGCCGGAGGTGCAGACGAACAGGTCGCGGCCGTCGGCGCCGCCGAGCGCGACGGCGTAGGGGTCGGCGATGGCGAGGCGGTCGGTGATCGCCCCGCCGGCGTCGACGCGGATCACCTCGGCGCTGAACGGCGAGGCGACCCAGATGCCGTCCTCGCCGTCGATCGCGAGCCCGTCGGGGAAGACGGAGGCGTCGAACTCGACCAGCGTGCGGCGCCGCGACAGCGCGCCGTCGGCCGGGTCGAGCGCGAAGGCGGTCAGGCGGCCGGGGGCGGCGCGCGTCTCGGCGACGATCAGCGTCGCTCCGTCGCCGCTGACGACGAGCCCGTTGGCGAACAGCAGCCCCTCGGCGGCCGCGACGGCGCTGCCGTCGGGCTGCACCAGCGCGAGCGCCGCCGGCTGGGGCGGATCGGGCGGTGCGCTGGCGTCGCCGTAGTTGCCGACGTAGGCGCGGCCGTGGCGGTCGACGACGAGGTCGTTGACGTGCCAGCTGGCGATCGCCGACAGGTCGGCGTGCTCGGCGAGCGTGCCGTCGTGCTCGCGCCGCAGCAGGCGGCGGTCGTGCGTCGAGGCGATCAGCAGGCGGCCGTCGGGCAGGAAGCCGAGGCCGGAGGGGCGCCCGGGGACGGACGCGACGCGCTCGGGCGCGCCGCCGCCGTCGGGGTCGAGGCGCAGCACCTCGCGGGCGTGGGTGTCGGAGAACCACAGCGCGCCGTCATGCCAGCGCGCGCCCTCGGGGAAGGCGAGTCCGGTCGCGAGGGTCTCCACGGCAGGGTCGGTCATGACGGCACACTAGCGCACCAAACGAGCGCTTGGTAGATTGTTGGCCGCCGCGGCCGCCGTCCGGCCGCGCGAGCGCTGTGAGCGCCGTGAGGAGAGAGAGGGAGATGTCGCACGTGAACGCTGGTGAGGCGATCGGACTCGATCTGGGTCGCCGTGTCGTCGAGTACGACGACGGTGACGCGATCCTCTACGCGCTGGCGGTCGGAGCGCGCGCGAGCGAGCTGGAGCTGGTCTTCGAGCGCGACCTGCGCGTGCTGCCGACCTACGGCCTCGCGCTCGGCCTGTGGGCCCCTGACGAGCTTGGCCCGCGCGGCTTCTATGACATCGCGCAGGCGCTCCACGGCGCCCAGCGGCTCGACGTCTTCGAGCCGCTGCCGCCGCGCGGCAGGCTGGAGCTGGCGGCGCGCGTCTCCAACGTCTGGGACAAGGGCGCCGCGGCCGTCTTCGAGGTCGAGGTCGGCTGCCGGCAGTTCCGCGCCACCTATTCGATCTTCGCCCCCGGCAGCGGCGGCTTCGGCGGCGAGCGCGGGCCGTCGGCCGCGCGCGATCCCGAGCGCGCGCCCGACCTGACCGGCCGCGCCGAGACGACGACCGACCAGGCCGCGCTCTACCGCCTCACCGGCGACCGCCACCTGATCCACATCGACCCCGCGGCGGCGCAGGCGATCGGGCAGCCGCGGCCGATCCTGCACGGCCTCTGCACACTCGCCGTCGTCGTGCGCGAGCTGGCCGCGCTGCGCGGCGCCCACCCCTGCGACCTGAGCGAGCTGGCGGTGCGCTTCTCGGCGCCGGTGCTGCCGGGCGAGTCGATCGAGCTGCGAACGTGGGACGAGGGCGCGGGGCCGCTGCGGTTCGCCGCCGCGACCGCGCGCGGCACCGTCCTCAGCGGCGGATCGGTGGCCTTCGCATGAGCCTCGACGACCGCGACGCCGTGATCGTCGCCGCCGTGCGCACGCCGATCGGCCGTGCCGGCAAGGGCTCGCTGATCGACATGCGCGCCGACGATCTGGCCGCGATCGCCGTCCGCGCGGCGCTGGAGCGGGTGCCGCAGGTGCGGCCGGAGCAGGTCGAGGACCTGCTGCTCGGCTGCGGCCAGCCGGCCGGCGAGCAGGGCTACAACATGGCCCGCGTCGTCGCGCTGCTGGCCGGGCTGCCGGGCACGCCGGGCGTGACCGTCAACCGCTACTGCTCCTCCTCGCTGCAGACGATCCGGATGGCCGCGCACGCGATCCGCGCCGGCGAGGGCGACTGCTTCGTCGCCGCCGGCGCCGAGGCCGTCAGCCGCTACGCGCACGGCAAGGCCGACGGCATGCCGGAGACGAAGAACCCGCGCTTCGACGCCGCCCGCCTGCGCACGGCCGCGCGCGCCGAGGGCGGTGCCGGCGACTGGACGCCGGCCGCCGGGCTGCCCGACGTCTACGTCGCGATGGGCGAGACGGCCGAGAACGTCGCCGAGCACGCCGGCGTCACGCGCGCCGCGATGGACGGGTGGGCCGCCCGCTCGCAGCAGCGCGCCGTCGCCGCGCAGGAGGCCGGCCTGTTCGCGCGCGAGATCGTGCCGGTCACGACGCCGTCGGGCGCCGTCGTCAGCGCCGACGACGGGCCGCGCGCCGGCACGACCGTCGAGAAGCTGGCCGCGCTCAGACCGGTCTTCCGCCCCGACGGCCGCGTCACCGCCGGCAACGCCTGCCCGCTCAACGACGGCGCCGCCGCGGTCGTCGTCACCAGCGCCGCCTTCGCGCGCCGCAACGGGATCGCGCCGCTGGCGCGGATCGTCGCCTCCGGCGTCTCCGCGATCGATCCGGAGATCATGGGCCTCGGCCCGGTCGAGGCCTGTCGCCAGGCGCTCGGTCGCGCCGGCATGACGGTCGCCGACGTCGATCGCGCGGAGATCAACGAGGCGTTTGCCGCGCAGGTGCTGCCGAGCGCCGAGCAGCTCGGGCTCGAGCTCGACCGCCTCAACGTGCGCGGCGGCGCGATCGCGCTCGGCCACCCGTTCGGGATGACCGGCGCGCGCATCATGACGACGCTGCTGCACACGCTCCAGGACGACGACCTGACGATCGGGCTGGAGTCGATGTGCGTCGGCGGCGGCCAGGGGATGGCGATCGTCGTCGAGCGGCTGGCGTAGCCGCGGGGCGCGGCATATGCCGCGCCCCCGTGCCGCGCGCCCTACGCCCGCGAGCTGCCGTCCGACAGTCTGCCGAGCGGTCTCGGCGCCGCTCTTCTCGGCGGCGCCTCCGACGGCGGCCGTCTCGCCGACGGCGGGCATCTCGACACGTCGACCTGCCACACGGCGGCCGCCGCCAGCGGCATCCGGCAGCCGGGGTAGACACCCGGCGCCGTGCCGCTCCAGCGGCCGTCGCCGTCGTAGCGCAGCTCGTCGATCCAGACGTTCGCCTCGCCCGCCTCGTCGAGCGCGAACCAGGCGACCAGCGCCCAGCGGCCGGAGCTGCCGCAGTCGGCCAGCAGGATCTGCTCGTCTCTGATCGGCTGGACCTCGCCGTCGGTCGTCTGGACCTGCGCCTGCGCCTCGATCTGGGCGCGGTCCTCAGCCGTCGGCGCCGGAACGCGGCAGAGCCCGGCGCGCGAGCCGACGGGGATCCCGCCGGGCGAGAAGCCGGGCGGGAGCGTGTTGAAGGTCGTCTCGGCGTGGCGCGTGCGCACGAGCGCGCCGATCTGCGGCCCGCGTCCGTACTGCGATCTGAGCGCCGGTGGGGCGTAGCCGCCGCCGGGCGTCGTCGCGGTCGGCGGCGTCGTCGCCGTGCCGCTGCGCGCCGCCTCCGCGCCGTCGTCGCCGCCCGAGCCGCCGCAGCCGCTCAGCAGCGCCAGCGCCAGCAGCGCGGCGATCGTCGCCCGTCCTCGTCTCACTCCTCCGAGGCTACTGGGCGAGCGCGCGCAGCTCGTGCTTGAGGACCTTGCCGGCGGCGTTGCGCGGCAGCTCCCGCACGAAGGTCACCTGGCGCGGGACCTTGTAGTTGGCCAGCCGCTCGCGGCAGACGGCGATCACGTCCTGCTCGCTGAGCGCGTGGCCGGGCTCCATGATCAGGTAGGCGGCGCCGACCTCGCCGAGGCGCTCGTCCGGCACGCCGACGACGGCACCGGCGACGACGCCGTCGAGCCGCGCGAGCACGTTCTCGACCTCGGCCGGATAGACGTTGAAGCCGCCGACGGTGAACATGTCCTTGAGGCGGTCGGTGATCGTCAGGTAGCCGTGGGCGTCGACGTGGCCGACGTCGCCGGTGTGGAACCAGCCGTCAGGGTCGACCGCGCGCGCCGTCGCCTCCGGGTCGTCGAGGTAGCCGAGCATCACGTTGGGGCCGCGCAGCAGCACCTCGCCGTCCTCGCCGGCCGGCAGCTCGCGGCCCTCGACGTCGGCGATCCGCAGCTCGAAGCCGGCGGTCGGGCAGCCGGCGGTGCGCGAGATCGTCTCCGGGCTGTCGTCCGTGCGGCACATCGTCGCGACGACCGCCTCGGTCAGGCCGTAGGCGGTCAGCACCGCGTCGAAGCTCAGCTCGTCGCGCATCCGCTCGACGAGCGCGACCGGCACCATCGCCGAGCCGGTCACCGCCAGCCGCAGCGAGCCGAGGTCGTGGTCGTCGCGGCGCGGGTGGGCCAGCAGCGTCTGGAAGATCGTCGGCGGGCCGGGCACGATCGTGATCCGCTCGCGCTCGATCGTGCTCAGCGCGGCGTCGACGTCGAAGGTCAGCGCCGGCACGACGGCGGCGCCGTGCAGGAAGCAGACGACGAAGCCGGCCTTGTACCCGAACGAGTGGAAGAACGGGCTGATCACGAGGTAGCGGTCGGCGGCGCCGACCTCGCCGCGCTCGGCCCAGGCGGCGGCCACGTCGAGCGTCTGCCGGTGGGACGACATCGCGCCCTTCGGACGGCCGGTCGTGCCGGAGGTGAAGAGGATGTCGCAGACGTCGTCGGGCGCGACCGCCGCGGCCCGCGCGGCGCCCTCCGCCGCCGGCACCTGCGCGGCGCGCTCCAGCAGCTGCTCCCAGCCGATCTCGCCGGGGTGGGCTGAAGCTGCCTCGCCGAGCGCTCCCTCGAGCGGGATCCGCACGATCAGCTCCAGGTCGGGGAGCCCGCCGACCGGCCCGCGGCCGACGCCGCCGGCGCCCTCGGCGGCGCGCAGCAGCGCGACCGGGTCGCGACCGAGGAAGGAGTCGGGCGCGAACAGCACGCGGCTGCCGGTGCGGTCGAGCACGTCGAGCGCCTCGGCGCCGAGGAAGCGCGTGTTGAGCGGGACGAGCGCGGCGCCGGCGCTGTGCGCCGCGAGCGTCGCGAGGACCCAGTGGTGGGTGTTGGGCGCCCACACGCAGACGCGGTCGCCGGGCTGCACGCCGCTGGCGATCAGGCCGCGCGCCAGCTCGCCGACGCGCGCTTCGAGCTGCGCGTAGGTCAGCCGCGTCGCACCGTCGACGATCGCCTCGCGCGCGCCGAAGCGCCGCGCGGCGTCGCGTACGAGGCCGGGGATCGTCCAGCCGTGGCCCGTCGCGTCAGTCGTCTCGCTCACTGCGTCTCCTCCTCGCCAACCAAAACAAGCAAGTGCTTGGTAGATTACATGGAGCGCTCGACCAGCGGGAGAAAGTCGGCTGAGCGCCCCTGATGTCGGCGCACTGGGTAGGGTTCCGCGCATGGCCCAGAGAAGCAAGCAAACGGCCGCAAGGGGAACCGTGAGAAACGGACGGGCCGCCGAGGGCGGTCGCCAAGGCGAAGTGCTGGCGCTCGCCGCCGGCCTGTTCGCGAGCAATGGCTATTCCGCCACGACCGTGCGCGACATCGCCGACGCCGCCGGGATCCTGTCCGGCAGCCTCTACCACCACTTCGCCTCCAAGGAGGCGATGGCGAACGCGATCCTGACCGCGTTCCTCGACGAGATCCTCGGCCGCTACGACGAGATCGTCGCCGCCGACATGCCCGCGCGCGAGACGTTCGAGGCGCTCGCGACCGCCTCGCTGCTGGCGATGGAGCGCCACCAGGCGGCGATCGTGATCTACCAGAACGACGGCCGCCACCTGGCGTTGCTGGAGAACTTCGCCTACCTGCGCGACGCCGGCGAGCGCTTCGAGCAGGCGTGGGTCGGTGTGCTGCAGCGCGGGATCGAGGAGGGCGAGTTCCGCCGCTCGCTCGATCCGCGCCTGACCTACCGCTTCATCCGCGCGACGCTCTGGACCGTCGCGCGCTGGTACAGACCGGGCGGCCCGCAGAGCGCCCAGGAGATCGCCGACCAGTACCTCTCGATCCTGCTCGACGGGATTGCACGCGGGAAGAAGAAGAAGACGAAGGAATAGCGACCGGGAGAACGGGCGCCAGCCCGTTCTCCCAAGCCCAAGCGGCCCCTAGGCCGATTGGGCCCGCATCGAGCGCGCGTCGTGCCCCGCGAGGTGGTCGCCGCCGACCTCGGCGTTGTGCGCGTGCGCGACGTGGTGGAGGCCGAAGACGGAGTCGATCCCGCTCTGCAGCCCCATCAGGTCCTCGGCCTGGTTGACCGCCTTCTTCGTCAGCGCCAGGCCGAGCCGCGGCATCTCGGCGATCCTGTCCGCGAGCGCCAGCGTCGACTCCTCCAGCTCCGCCCGCGGCACGACGCGGTTGACCATCCCCAGCGACAGCGCCCGCTCGGCGCCGAAGCGCTCGCCGGTGAACAGCAGCTCCTTCGCGAAGCGCGGCCCCATCACCCACGGGTGGGCGAAGTACTCGACGCCGGGGATCCCCATCCGCACGACCGGATCGGCGAAGAAGGCGTCGTCGGAGGCGACGATCAGGTCGCACGACCACGCCAGCATCAGCGCGCCCGCGACGCAGGCGCCTTGCACCATCGCGATCGTCGGCTTCGGCAGCTCGCGCCAGCGGCGGCACATGCCGACGTAGACCTCGGCCTCGCGCGCGATCCGCTGCTCGGCGCCCGCTCTGCCGACGTGGTCCCACCACAGCTGCGCGCGACGCGGGAACGATCTGTCGGTGTCGCGGCCGGGCGAGCCGATGTCGTGGCCGGCGGAGAAGTGGTCGCCGGCGCCGGCCAGCACGATCGCCTTCACCGCGTCGTCGGAGACGGCCTCGTAGAAGGCGTCGTCGAGCGCGTAGGTCATCGCCGAGTTCTGCGCGTTGCGGTATCTCGGCCGGTTCATCCGCACGATCGCCACCGCGCCGCGGCGCTCCGTCACGACGACCTGCTCTGCGTCCTGCCTGCTCATCGCGTCGCTCCCTCGTGCGTCAGTCCGAGCGCCGCGGCGACCCGCGCGCGCTGCCAGTCGGCGTCGCCCCACGCGCGGGCGCTCGCCCACACGCGCTTGGCGAACAGGTGCAGGTCGTACTCGACCGTGTAGGCGATCGCGCCGTGCACCTGCAGGGCGGTCGCGGCCGTCTTCAGCGCCGCGTCGGAGGCGAGCGCCTTCGCCATCGCGACGTCGCGGCCGGCCTGCGGCGCGCCGGCGTCGAGCGACCAGGCCGCGCGCAGCACCGCCGGCGCGGCGAACTCGATCGCCAGCAGCGCGTCGGCGAGCTGGTGCTTGACCGCCTGGAAGGTGCCGATCGCGACGCCGAACTGTCTGCGTTCGTGCGCGTACTGCGTCGCCATCGTCAGCAGCGTGCGCGAGAGCCCGAGCAGCTGCGCCGCGCTGCCGAGCACGCCCCGCTCCCAGGCTGCGGCGAGCGCCGCCGGCTCGGCGTCGAGCGCGGCACCGGCATCCTCGGCGACGCGGCCGGGCGCGCGCGCCCCGTCGATCGACGCGGCCGCCTCGAACGCCGCCGGCGCCACCAGCCGCACGTCCGCATGCGCGGTCGTTTGCTGCTGCTCAGCAACAGCGATCGACCGCGCATCGCCGACCAGCAGCGCGTTGGCGACGCGAGCGTAGGGGACGAGGCCGGAGCCGTCGAGGGCGGCGCCGACGAGGAGGTCGCCGTCGACCAACCGCTCCACGAGCGCCTGCTCCCCGGCGGCCGCCAGCAGCGGGCCGGCGACGAAGGCGGTCTCGACGACCGGCAGCGGCAGCGCCGCGCGGCCCGTCTCCTCCAGCAGCCCGACGAGCGCGCAGGCGTCGAGCCCGAGCCCGCCGGCCTCCTCCGGCACGGCGGCGCCGACGACGCCCATCTCGGCCAGCTGCGCCCACACGCGCCGCACGCGCGCGGCGTCGGCCTCCTCCGCGCCGGGCCAGCCGGCGCGCACGACGGCCGGCGGGCATTCCGCTCTCAACAGGTCGCGCACCGCCTCGCGCAGCGCGGCCTGGTCGCTCGTCAACGCAAAGCGCATGCGAGGCTCCTCACTTCCGGGGCAGGCCGAGCACGCGCTCGGCGACGATGTTGCGCTGGATCTCGTTGGTGCCGGCGTAGATCGGCCCGGCGAGCGCGAACAGGAAGCCGCGCGACCAGGCGTCGTCCAGCTCCGCCTCCGGCCCGAGCAGGTCGAGCGCCGCCTCGTGCAGGCGCACGTCCAGCTCCGACCAGAACAGCTTGTTGAGGCTGGAGCGGGCGCCGGTCGCCGCGCCGGCGGCGATCTCGGTCACCTGCTGCAACGTGAACAGCTGGTAGGCCTCGGCGTCGATCCAGGCGCGCACGACGCGGTCGCGCGCGAGCGCGTCGTCGCCGACCCCTTGCGAGCGCGCCAGCTCGACGAGCCGCTGCGCGGCCGACAGGAAGCGGCCCGGCGAGCGCAGCGTCAGGCCGCGCTCGGAGCCGGTCGTGGCCATCGCGACGCTCCAGCCTCTGTCGACGCCGCCGAGGACGGCGTCGTCGGGCACAAAGGCGTCCTCGAGGAAGACCTCGGCGAAGCCCTCGTCGCCGTCGAGGCGGCCGAAGCCGCGGACGGTCACGCCGGGCGTGTCGAGCGGGACCATGAAGTACGTCAGGCCGCGGTGGCGCTCGCTCTCGGGGTCGGTGCGGAAGAGGCCGAACATGTGCGTGCAGAAGGCGCCGCGCGTCGTCCACGTCTTCTGGCCGGTCAGCCGCCAGCCGCCGCGCTGCTCGTCGCGCACGGCGCGCGCCTTCGTCGCGGCGAGGTCGCTGCCGGCGCCCGGCTCCGACCAGCCCTGGCACCAGAGGTCCTGCGCCGCCGCCATCCGCGGCAGCACGCGCGCCTGCTGCTCGGGCGTGCCGAACTCGAAGATCGTCGGCGCCAGCAGGAAGATGCCGTTCTGCGTCACGCGCATCGGCGCGCCGGCGCGGTAGTACTCCTCCTCGAAGATCAGCCACTCCCACAGCGACGCGTCGCGGCCGCCGTAGTCGCGCGGCCACGAGACGACCGCCCACCCGGCCTCGAACAGCAGCCGCTCCCACTCCAGGTGCTGGGCGAAGCCGACTGCCGTGTCGCCCGACTCGAGGCCGCGCGGCACGTTCGCCTCCAGCCATGCGCGCGCCTCGGCGCGGAAGGCCTCTTCGCCTGCGCTGTAGGTCAGGTCCATCGCTCAGCCGTCCTTGCGCCCGAAGCTGTCGCGCACCTCGTCGGCGACGCCGTCGAGGTTCAGCTCGAAGGTGAAGCCCTGCTCGAAGCGGTAGCTGCGCTTGACATCGACCGGGTCGATCCCGTTCAGCGCCTCCTTCGCGGCACGGATCACGAGCGGGTTCTTCGCCGCGATCTGTGCGGCGACGGCGCGCGCCGCGGCGCGCAGGCCGGCTCTCGGCACGACCTCCAGGACGGAGCCGAAGGCGTGCAGCTCGGCGGCCGTGGCGGTCGCCGACGTGTACATCATCGCCCGCATCTTGTGCTGCGGCACGAGCCGCGCGAGGTGCGTCGCGGCGCCGAGCGCGCCGCGGTCGACCTCCGGCAGGCCGAAGGTCGCGTCGTCGGCGGCGACGATCACGTCGGCGTTGCCGACGAGGCCGATCCCGCCGCCGAGGCAGAAGCCGTGGACGGCCGCGATCACCGGCACCGCGCACTCGTAGACGGCGGCGAACGCGGCGAAGCAGCCGCGGTTGGCGCCGATCAGCGCGCGGTGGCCGCCGCCCTCGGCCTGGATCTCCTTGATGTCGACGCCGGCGTTGAAGCCGCGCCCCTCGGCGCGCAGCACGACGACGCGGACGGCCGCGTCCTCGCCCAGCTCGCGCAGCACGCGCGCCAGCTCGAACCAGCCGGCGACGGGCAGCGCGTTGACGGGCGGGGCGTCGACGACGACCTCGGCGATCCCGTCGTCGTCGACGGTCGCGGTGACGAGCGGTGGCGACATGAGGCAGGCCCTCCTACGGGTGCTGGCTGCTGACGGAGACGACCTCGCCGGTCATGTACGACGCGTAGTCGCTGGCGAGGAAGACGATCACGTTGGCGACCTCCCACGGCTCGGCCGCGCGGCCGAACGCCTCGCGCTCGGCCAGCTCGGCGAGCAGCTGCTCGGAGGAGACCTTCGCGAGGTGGGGATGGATCGCGATGCTGGGGGCGACGGCGTTGACGCGCACGCCGCTGTCGGCGACGTCGAGCGCGGCGCTGCGCGTCAGCGCCATCACACCGGCCTTCGCGGCGGCGTAGTGGGCCTGGCCGGCCTGCGCGCGCCAGCCGATCACGGAGGCGTTGTTGACGATCGCGCCGCTGCCGCGCGCGACCATGTGGCGCAGCGCGGCGCGGGTGCAGCGGAAGGTGCCGTTGAGCGTCACGTCGAGCACCGCCGACCACTGCGCGTCGGTCATCTCGACGATCGACGCCTCGCCGCCGAGCCCGGCGTTGTTGACGAGCACGTCGAGCGCGCCGTAGTCGGCGACGACGGTGTCGACCATCCGCTGCACGTCGGCCTCGACGGTGACGTCGCAGGGAATCGCCAGAGGCCGCTCACCGGCAAGCTCGGCGAGCCGGTCGGCCGCCTCCTGCAGCCGCCGCTCGTGGCGGTCGGAGAGCGCGACGCGCGCGCCTTCGAGCACGCAGCGCTCGGCCGCGGCGTAGCCGATCCCGGTGCCCGCGGCGGCGGTGACGAGCACCGTTCTGCCGGCCAGCAGCGAACGGCCGGCGGGCGGTTGTGGCGTGGTTGCGGTCAAGCGACCCATCTCCTTGTGCGACGCGGCGGCGCCGGCAGGCGCGCCTCTCGGCGGGCATCGTCCCACCGCTGTCGCACCCTAGCGTACCGACCAAGCGCTTGCTAGTTTCGGCCGATGAGAGAGACGGAGAGAACCCCTGCGCGGGACGGCGCGGACGCGGGCGCGTCGCTCGCCGGCCGCACCGCCCTCGTCACCGGCGCCGCCAGCGACATCGGGCGCGCGGTCTGCCGCGAGCTGCACGGCGCCGGTGCGCGCGTCGTCGCGACCGACCTGCGCGCCGAGCCGCTCGACGCGCTCGCCGCCGAGCTGCCCGGCCTCGTCGCGGAGCCGCTCGACCTGCTCGACGCCGCCGCGCCCGCGCGGCTGGCGCGCCACCCCGTCGACGTGCTCGCCGCGGTCGCCGGGCTGCCGGTCGTGGCGCGCTTCGCCGAGCACGACGCCGGCGAGTGGGATCAGCTGTGGGCCGTCAACCTGCGCGCGCCGATGGCGGTCACGCAGGCGCTGATCGCGGGGATGGCGGAGCGCGGCTGGGGGCGGCTCGTCTACGTCTCCTCCGACAGCGCGCGCGCCGGCGCCGGCGGCGAGGCCGTCTACGCCGCGACGAAGGCCGGGCTGCTCGGCTTCGCGAAGTCGGTTGCGCGCGAGCTGGCGCGCGCCGGCGTGACGGCGAACGTCGTCTGCCCCGGGCCGGTCGACACCGCCACCTCGCGCGCGATCCTCGACGAGCGCCCGCGCCTGCTGGAAGGGCTGCTGCGCGCGACGCCGGCCGGCCGCCTCGGCACGCCGGAGGAGGTCGCCGCGGCGATCGGCTACCTCGCCTCGCCCGCGGCCGGCTTCGTCACCGGCCAGGTGCTGAGCGTCAACGGCGGGATCGCGATGGCGTGACGGCGCCGGGCGACGGCCCTCGCGAGGACGCCCACCGTGCCTCGCTTGACGCCACCGCCTCGCCGTGCGTACGCTACCAAGCAAGCATTTGGTCTAGTCGGAGGAGGAGAGACGGTGCGCATGAGAGGAACGGCACGCCTGATCGCGGCACTGATCGCCGCGCTGGCGATCGTGCTGACGGTCGCCGCGTGCGGCAGCAGCGACGACGACGGCGGTGGCAGCACCACCAGCAGCGACGGCGGGGCGGCGACCGCCGCGGCCGACTCGTCGCTGCCGGCGGAGGTCACCGACGCCGTCAGAGAGTTCACGACGCGGCCGACGAGCATCGGCATCGACGCGCCGGTCGAGAGAGAGATCCCGGCCGGCAAGGAGATCTACTACATCCAGTGCGGCTCGCCGGTCTGCGCGACCAACGGCGAGTACCTGAAGGAAGCCGCCGAGGCGGTCGGCTGGACGATAAGACCGGTCAACGCCGGCGTCACGCCCGAGTCGGTCAAGGCGGCGTGGGCGCAGGCGGTCCGCGCGAAGCCCGACGGCGTCGTCGCCTCCGGCTTCCCGCGCACGATGATGAACCCGGAGCTGGAGGAGCTGGAGGCCGCGAGAGTGCCGGTCGTCGACATCTCCGTCACCGACCCGCCCGGCAGAGGCATCTCGGCCGTCTTCGCCGGCACGCCCGACTACGTCGCCGCGGGCGAGCGGCTCGCGAAGTACGCGCTCGTCGAGGCCGGCGGCAAGGACATCAACGCGATGATCGTCGGCGTCGCCGCCTACCCGACGGTGCAGCTGATCGGCAGATCGTTCGGCGAGACGCTGGAGAGATACTGCGACTCCTGCTCGGTCGACGAGCTCGACGTCCCCGCCACGTCGATCGGCAACGACCTGCCGACCCGCATCTCGACCTACCTGCAGGGCCATCCGGACGTCAACTGGGTCGTCAACGGCTTCGCCGACATGTCGGTCGGCGTCCCGGCGGCGCTGCAGTCGGCCGGCGTCGGCGAGGACGTCAAGTTCGTCGGCATCAACAACAACCCGACGACCGCCGGCTACCTGAAGGCCGGGCAGTCGCTCGTCGCCGAGCACATCTACGGCTACCCCGAGCTGATGTGGCGCTCGATCGACTTCCTGATCCGCTCGGTCAACGGCGAGTCGACCGACCCCTCGACGGCGCAGACCTACCCCCACTGGGTCGTCACGAAGGACACGATCCCGAGCACGACCGACGAGTTCCCGACGGTCGTCGACTACAGAGAGCAGTACGAGAGACTGTGGGGCGTCGGCTAGCCCCGGGTCCTACCGCCAGCCGGTCGCCTCGACCGGCTCGTGGCCGCCGATCGCGCCGGTGACGCGGCGCGCGGCGGCCACCAGCGCGGCCGCGTAGCGCGGCACCTCGCGCGGGCCGAAGCGGCTCGGCCGTCCGAACAGCGTCAAGCTCAAGACGACCCGGCCGCCCGGTCCGAAGACCGGCGCCAGCAGCAGCTGCGCGCCGCGCCCGGCGGCGTCGTCGACGACGTGCGCCGGATCCTCGTGCTCGCGCCGCACCAGCTCGGCCAGCTCCATCGCGATGGCGACCCGCTGCGCCGGCTCCTCGGCCTGCGCGAGCCGGTCGAGCACCGCGTCGAGCGGCAGTTGCAGCTCGACGCGGCTGCCGAGTGACCAGCCGCGCAGGCGCACGGCGTGCAGCGCCCGCCGCAGCCGCTCGCGCTCCGCGGCCGGCTCGTCGCCCTGCGCCAGCCATCGCTCGACCGCGTCGTCGGGCGCCCAGGCGAAGAAGATCGTCCCCAGCGGCGGCCGCAGCGGCGCGCGCAGGCCGATCGGGATCGTCGCCGCGAGGTCGGCGAGCGCCGGCTCGGCGCTGCGGTCGAGCACGACCATCTCCTCGCCCAGCGGCGCCGTCACGAAGCAGCCCAGCTTCAGCTCGCGCGCAAGCGCCTGCATCTCGTGGCGCGCCTCGGCGAAGCCGCGGTGCTGGCCGGCGCTGGCGGCGCCGAGCGCGACCAGGCGCGGGCCGAGCGACCAGCTCGGCCCGTCGGCGTGGCGGCTGACCAGCTCGGCCGCGGCCAGCTCGGCGAGGATCGCCGCGCACGTCGCCTTGTGGATCTCGAGCCGCTGGGCGATCGCCGACAGGCGGTGACGCGCGGCCGGCTCAGCGGCGAGCAGGTCGAGGATGCGGCTGGCGCGCTCGACAGCGGGGACGGGGGTGGCCATCGCGGCGAGTGTAGTCGCGCACGGGGTCGGCGCGAGCGACTTGACCAAGCGGGCGCTTGGTTCTATCGTCGTCTCTCAAGCCGAACGCTCGTCTTGTGGACAAGACGAGATCGGCCCGACAGAGGAGAGATGTCGTGTTCAAGTTCGACCTGCTGTTCGAGCTGGAGGTCCCGCGGCCGTGGACGCCCGGGAAGGAGCGGGACCGCTTCCACGAGGCGCTGGAGCAGGCCGTCTTCGCCGAGCAGATGGGCTTCTCGACGATCTGGCTCGTCGAGCACCACTTCCTGACCGAGGTCGCGCACTCGTCGGCGCCCGACGCGATGCTGGGGGCGCTGACGCAGCGCACCTCCGACATCCGCCTCGGCTTCGGCGTCGCGCTGATGCCGGGCCGCGTCAACCACCCGATCCGCGTCGCCGAGCGCGCCGCGACGCTCGACATCCTCAGCGACGGCCGCGTCGAGATGGGTACCGGCCGCTCCTCCAGCCCTTACCAGCTGAGAGCGTTCGGCGTGAACGTCGCCGACACGCGCGAGGAGTGGGAGGAGGCGACGAAGCTGCTGCCGGAGCTGTGGACGCGCGAGCAGTTCTCCTACCACGGCAGATTCTTCGACTGGGACGACGAGATCACCGTCGTGCCGCGCGTCGTGCAGCAGCCGCACCCGCCGCTGTGGGTCGCCTCGACCCAGCCTGACACCTGTCAGATGGCCGGCGAGAAGGGGCTCGGGCTGCTGATGCCGTCGCTGACGGCGCCGGAGAACCTCGCGCCGCGGATCGCCGCCTACAAGGAGGCCGTCGCCGCCCCGACCGACCAGATCGGCCACTTCGCCAACGACCAGTGCGCGCTCTTCACCGTCGCCTTCGCGCATGACGACGACGATCGCGCGCGCGTGCTCGGCGGCCAGGCGGGCAAGTGGTACATCGACGTGCTCGGCGAGATCTACGCCAACGACTGGAAGGGCACGCCGCTGGACCAGGTGCCGGACTCCTACCGCTACCACGCCGAGCTGCGGCGCAGACACGGCGCCTCGGGCAACTGGGCGGCCGGGCTCGACATCGGCGGCGGCGGCGACGACGGCTACTCCAACCTGATCGACAGCGGCGCCTTCTGCATCGGCGACCCGGCCAGCGTGACGCGCAAGGTCGAGGCCTTCCGCGCCGTCGGCGGCGACCGCCTCGTCTGCTGCATGCAGCTCGCCGACCTCAAGCACGACGACCTGATGCGCTCGCTCGAGCTGTTCGGCAGAGAGGTGATCCCGGCGGTGCGCGCGGCCGAGGCGGCGGCGGGCGCGCCGGCCGCGAGCTGAGCGATGGCGCCCCGGCCTGAGGTCGCCGCCTTCCTCGACGGGCCGGGGCGGGCGCTCGCGTTCCCGGATCCCCCTCCGGAGATCGGAACCGCCGAGTGCGCGGAGCTGCTGACGCGCCTCCGCGCGCCGCGGCCGGCGCTCCCGCCGACGCGGTCGTTGTGGCAGGTCCGCGACAAGGCGATCGAGGGGCCCGGCGGGGCGCTGACGCTGCGGATCTACGCGTCGGGGCCGCCCGGCGGCGTGGGCGCGGCGCCGGGTCACGGCGGCGGCCGCCCGCTGCTCGTCTACCTGCACGGCGGCGGCTGGGTGATGGGCGACCTCGCGATGCACGACGCGACCTGCCGCGCGCTCGCCGCGCTTGCCGACTGCGTCGTGCTGTCGGTCGACTACCGGCTGGCGCCGGAGCATCCGCACCCGGCGGCGCTCGACGACACCCTCGCCGCGCTCGCCTGGGCGCGTGCCAATGCAGCCGCGCTCGGCGTCGACGCGACGCGGATCGCGGTCGGCGGCAGCAGCGCCGGCGGCAACCTCGCGGCGGCGGTCGCATTGCGGATGCGGGACGAGGCGGCGCGCGCGCCCGCGCGGGCGACCGCCGCGCCGGCGCCGCCCCCGCTCGCCGCCCAGCTGCTGCTCTACCCCGTGCTCGACAGCCGCATGGCGACCGCCTCGATCACCGAGTTCGGCGCCGGCCACCTGCTCGACCGCGCCCAGCTCGCCTTCTACTGGGACGCCTACGCGCCGCTCGCGACCGTCGACCGCACAGCGCCGCAGCTCTCCCCGGCGCACGCCGCGACGCTCGCCGGGCTGCCGCCGGCGGTCGTGCTCAGCGCCGAGCACGACCCGCTGCGCGACGAGGCCGAGCAGTACGCCGCGCGGCTGCGCGGCGACGGCGTGCGCGTCGAGCTGCGCCGCGCGCGCGGCCAGATCCACGGCTTCCTCGCGCTCTTCCAAGGCGACCCGGAGGTCGAGCGGCTGCTCGCTCGTGTCGCGGCCGACCTGGTGCGGCTCCTGGGCTGAGTGATAGGCTTACCAAGCAAGTGCTTGGTCAGTGGTGAGGAGGGCCGATGAGTCAGGGCTTCGACATGGCCTACAAGGTCGTGCTGGTGACCGGTGGGACGAAGGGGATCGGGCGCGCGATCGCCGAGCGGTTCCTCGACGCGGGCGCGACGGTCGTCGTCTGCGGTCGCAGGGCGCCGGAGCGGCTGCCGCGCGGTGAGCGCGGCGAGGCCGTCTTCCTCGCCGCGGACGTGCGCGATCCCGAGCAGGCGGCGGGCGTCGTCGAGCGGACGCTGGAGCGCTTCGGGCAGCTCGACCTGCTCGTCAACAACGCCGGCGGCACGGCCGCCGTCTCGGCGGCGGAGACCTCGCCGGGGCTGGCGCAGTCGATCGTCGCGCTCAACCTGCTGGCGCCGCTGTGGGTCGCCCAGCGCGCCAACGCGGCGATGCAGCAGCAGCCGGGCGGCGGCGCGATCGTCAACATCGGCTCCGTCGCCGGCGAGCGCCCTGCCCACGGCACCGTCCTCTACGCCGCCGCGAAGGCCGGGCTCGCCAACCTCACGCGCGGCCTCGCGCTCGAGTGGGGGCCGAAGGTGCGCGTCAACCAGATCACCGTCGGGCTCGTCGAGACCGACGGTTCGGCCGCCCACTACGGCGGCGAGGCCGGCCTGGCGGCGGTGCGCGGGACGATCCCGCTCGGCCGCATGGCGGTCGCCGACGACGTCGCGGCGGTCTGCATGCTGCTCGCCTCGCCGCTGGCCGCCTACGTCAGCGGCGCCGAGCTGCGCGCCGACGGCGGCGGTGAGAAGCCCGGCTGGCTGGTCGCCGTCGAGGCGGCGACGCGATGATCCACGCGCTCGGCGAGCACGTCCCGCGGATCGACCCGACCGCGTGGGTCCATCCCGACGCGACCGTGATCGGCGACGTCGAGATCGGGCCGCAGAGCAGCGTCTGGCCCGGTGCGGTGCTGCGCGGCGACTTCGGCGCGATCCGCATCGGGGCGCGCACGAGCGTGCAGGACAACGCCGTCCTGCACAGCGGTCCGGCGACCGCGACCGTTGTCGGGGACGACTGCATCGTCGCCCACCTCGCCTTCATCGAGATGGCAGTCGTAGAGGACGCCTGCCTCGTCGGGGTCGGCGCGCACGTGCTGCCCGGCGCCTGCCTGCGCGCGGGCTCGGTCGCCGCCGCGGGCGCGGTGCTGGCGCGCAGCCTGGAGGTCCCAGCCGGCCACCGCGCGCAGGGCGTCCCCGCGGTCGCCGTGCCCTCCGACCACCCCGACCGCGCCTACGTGATGCGCGGCGCGCAGAACTACGTCCTGATGATGCGGCGCTACGTCGAGGCCGGGATCGGCTCGACCGGCGTAGACATTCGACCAAGCGCTTGCTAGGTTCACTCGCGCATCGCATCGAAGGGGAGGAGCAGGGAAGGTGTCCAACAAGCTGATGAGCGAGGAGCAGGTCGTCGCCGAGCTGCGCTCAGGCATGACGATCGGGATCGGTGGCTGGGGCTCGCGCCGCAAGCCGATGTCGCTCGTGCGCGCGATCGCGCGCAGCGAGCTGCGCGACCTGACGGTCGTCGCCTACGGCGGCCCCGACGTCGGTCTGCTGTGCGCGGCCGGCAAGGTCAGACGGCTCGTCTACGGCTTCGTCTCGCTCGACACGATCGCGCTGGAGCCGCATTTCCGCGCCGCCCGCCAGTCGGGCGCGATCGAGTCGGTCGAGTACGACGAGGGCATGCTCTACTGGGGCCTCTACGCGGCCGCCAACCGGCTGCCGTTCCTGCCGACCCGCGCGGGGCTCGGCTCCGGCGTGATGAGCACAAACCCCGATCTCAGAACGGTCGTCTCGCCCTACGGCGACGGCGAGGAGCTGATCGCGATGCCGGCGCTGCGGCTCGACGCCGCGCTCGTGCACCTCAACCGCGCCGACGCCGCCGGCAACGGGCAGTTCCTCGGCCCCGACCCCTACTTCGACGACCTCTTCTGCATGGCGGCCGAGCGTGCCTACCTCTCCTGCGAGCGGGTCGTGCCGACCGAGGAGCTGGCCGCCGCGGCGCCGCTCTCGACGCTGCGGGTCGCGCGCTGGATGGTCCACGGCGTCGTCGAGGCGCCGGGCGGCGCCCACTTCACCTCGTGCGTGCCCGACTACGAGCGCGACGAGGCATTCCAGCGCGCCTACGTCGAGGCGGCCGGCGACCCAGAGCGCTGGCAGCGCTTCGCCGCCCGCTTCCTCGCCGGCGACGAGGCCGGCTACCAGCGCGCGGTCGCTGAGTGGCAGCGAGACGAGGTGGCGGCATGAGCATCGTGACGGCGACCCGCGCGGAGATCTGCGCCGCCGCCTGCGCCGACGCCTGGCGCGGCGACGGCGAGTTGCTCGCCAGCCCCTTCGGCACGATCCCGACGATCGGCGCGCGACTGGCGCGCGCGACCTTCGAGCCCGAGCTGCTGCTGACCGACGGCGAGGCCGCCTTCGCCGCAGGCACGTGGCCGGTCGGCGAGCAGCCGCGCTGGCGCGAGGGCTACGTCCCCTTCCGCACGATCTTCGAGCTGGTCTGGAGCGGCCGGCGGCACGTGATGATGATCCCGTCGCAGCTCGACCGCGCCGGGAACGCGAACATCTCCTGCATCGGCGAGGACTACGACAGACCGACGGTGCAGCTGCTCGGCGTGCGCGGCGCGCCCGGCAACACCGTCAGCCACCCGACCAGCTACTGGATCCCGCGCCACAGCCCGCGCGCGCTCGTCGAGCGGGTCGACATGGTCGCCGGCGTCGGTCCGGCCGCAGCGGCCGCCGCCGGTCCCGCGGCCGCGCGCTTCCTCGACCTGCGCCGCGTCGTCACCGACCTCGCGGTGCTCGACTTCGGCGGTCCCGACGGCACGCTGCAGGTGCGCTCGCTGCATCCCGGCGTGACGCTGGAGCAGGTGCAGGCGGCGACCGGCTTCGAGCTGGCGGCCGACGGCGAGCCGGCGACGACGCGGCTGCCGAGCGACGAGGAGCTGCGGCTGATCCGCGATGTGATCGACCCGCGCGGGCTGCGCGAGCGCGAGGTGCCCAGCCCGTGAGCACCACGCCGCACCCCGCGCTGCACACGCGCCTCTGCGAGCTGACCGGGATCCGCGTCCCGATCGTTCAGACCGGGATGGGCTACGTCTCCGATCCGCGCCTGACGGCCGCGACCGCCAACGCCGGCGGCCTCGGGATCCTCGCCGGCGGCACGATGAGCAGCGCCGAGCTGGCGAGCGCGATCGCGCAGACGAAGGCGCTGACGAGCGCGCCGTTCGGCGTCAACCTGCGCGCCGACCGCCCCGACGCCGCCGCCCAGGTCGACCTGCTGATCCGCGAGCGCGTCAAGGTCGCCTCCTTCGCGCTGGCGCCGAAGCCCGAGCTGATCGCCCGCTGCAAGGAGGCGGGCCTTGTCGTGATCCCGTCGATCGGCGCCCGCCGCCATGCCGAGAAGGTCGCCGCGTGGGGCGCCGACGCGGTCGTCGTGCAGGGCGGCGAGGGCGGCGGCCACACCGGCCCGGTGCCGACGAGCGTGCTGCTGCCGCAGGTCTGCGAGGCGGTCGACATCCCCGTGATCGCCGCCGGCGGCTTCTGCGACGGCCGCGGCCTCGTCGCCGCGCTCGCCTACGGCGCCGCCGGGGTCGCGATGGGCACGCGCTTCCTGCTGACGCAGGAGAGCCCGGTCGCGCAGGCGGTGAAGGAGTCGTACCTCGGCCGCGCCGTCACCGACACGGTCGTCACGAGCGAGGTCGACGGCGTCCCCAACCGCGTGCTGCGGACCGAGGTCGTCGAGCGGATCGAGCAGACGAAGCCGTGGCAGCGGATGACGCGCGCGGCCCGCAACGCGATCGCGTTCCAGCGGCTCTCGGGCACGTCGTGGCCCGACCTCGTGCGCGAGGCGGTCGCGACGAAGCGCGCGCGCGAGCTGAGCTGGAGCCAGGTCGTGATGTCGGCGAACGCGCCGATGCTCTACCGCGCCGGCCTGCACGACGGCCGCGAGGACGTCGGCGTGCTGGCGAGCGGGCAGGTCGTCGGCCGCATCGACGACCTGCCGACCTGCGCCGAGCTGATCGAGCGGATCGTCGCGGAGGCCGGCGCGGTGCTGAGCGCCTTCGAGCAGCAGAAGCAGTGAGCGAGGAGAGGCAGTTGAGCGGATTCGTGGAGGGCCGTGTCGCGATCGTGACCGGCGCAGGCCAGGGACTGGGGCGCGCGCACGCGCACGCCTACGCGCAGGCGGGCGCGCACGTCGTCGTCAACGACGTCGGCGAGGCGGCCGAGCGGGTCGCGGCCGAGATCGCGGCGGTCGGCGGCTCGGCGCTGGCGCATCCCGCCGACGTCGCCGACTGGGAGGCGGCGGCGGGGCTCGTGAACGCCGCCGTCGAGACCTTCGGCAGACTGGACGTGCTCGTCAACAACGCCGGGATCGTGCGCGACCGCATGCTCGTCTCGATGAGCGAGGCCGAGTGGGACGCCGTCCTGCGCGTCAACCTCAAGGGCCACTTCCTGCCGCTGCGCCATGCCGCCGCGCACTGGCGCGAGCTGGCGAAGGCCGGCGGCGATCCGCAGGCGCGCGTGATCAACACCTCCTCCGGCGCCGGCCTGCTCGGCGCCGTCGGCCAGGGCAACTACGCCGCCGCGAAGGCCGGCGTCGCGGCGCTGACGCAGGTCGCGGCGGCCGAGCTGGGCCGCTACGGGATCGCCGTCAACGCGATCGCGCCGAGCGCGCGCACGCCGATGACCGAGGTCGTCTTCGCGGCGTCGATGAGAAGACCGGACGAGGGCTTCGACGCGATGGACCCCGCCAACGTCTCGGCGCTCGTCGTCTGGCTCGGCTCGCTCGAGGCCGGCGCGGTCAGCGGCCGCGTCTTCGAGGTCGAGGGCTCGAAGGTCAGCGTCGCCGACGGCTGGCGCTACACCGAGCCGGCCGACAAGGGCGCGCGCTGGGAGCCGGCCGAGCTGGGCCCCGTGATCGCCGGCCTGATCGAGCGGGCGCCGGTGCCGCCGCCGGTCTACGGAGCGGCCTGATGGACCTTCGCCACCGACCCGAGGACGAGGCCTTCCGCGCCGAGGTGCGCGCGTGGCTGCACGACCACCTCGTCGGCGACTACGCCGCGCTCGACGGCGCCGGCGGCCCCGGCCGCGAGCACGAGGGGATCGAGGTCCGCCGCGCGTGGGAGCGCGAGCTGGGCGCCGCCGGCTGGATCGGCCTCGGCTGGCCGGCCGAGCACGGCGGCCGCGGCGCGACGCTGCTGCAGCAGGTGATCTTCCACGAGGAGTACGCCGCCGCCGGCGCGCCCGGCCGCGTCAACCACATGGGCGAGCAGCTCTTGGCGCCGACGCTGCTGGCCTTCGGCACCGACGCGCAGAAGGCCCGCTTCCTGCCGGGGATCCTCAGCGGTGAGGAGCTGTGGTGCCAGGGCTACTCCGAGCCCGACGCCGGCTCCGACCTCGCCGCCGTGCGCACCCACGCGCGGCTGCGCGACGGGCAGTGGCGGATCGACGGGCAGAAGGTCTGGACCTCGCTGGCCGAGCACGCCGACTGGTCGTTCGTCGTGACCCGCTGCGAGCCCGGCTCCGAGCGCCACAAGGGGCTCGCCTACCTGCTCGTGCCGATGCGCCAGCCGGGCATCGAGATCCGTCCGATCGTGCAGATCACCGGCACCGCCGAGTTCAGCGAGGTCTTCTTCCAGGACGCCGTCACCGACGGCGACCTCTGCGTCGGCGCGCCCGGCGAGGGCTGGAAGGTCGCGCTCGGGACGCTCGCTTTCGAGCGCGGCGTCGCGACGCTCGGCCAGCAGATCGGCTTCGAGCGCGAGCTGCGGCGCGTGATCGCGACCGCGCATGAGACCGGCGCGATCGAGGAGCCGGCCCTGCGCGACCGGCTCGCCGACGCCTGGGTCGAGCTGCGCGTGCTGCGCTACAACGCGCTGCGCACGCTCGCCGGCGACCCGACCGCGGCGGCCGGCTCGGCCTCGGTCGCGAAGCTGCTGTGGGGTCCGTGGCACCGCCGCCTCGGCGAGCTGGCCGTCGACGTGCGCGGCGTCGCCGCGACGGTCGCGGCGGGCGCGCCGTACGACCTGTCCGAGGATCAGGCGCTGTTCCTCTACACGCGCGCCGACACGATCTACGCCGGGTCCGACGAGATCCAGCGCAACATCATCGCCGAGCGGATGCTCGGCCTGCCGCGGGGGTGAGGGAATGGAGTTCGCGTTCACCGAGGAGCAGGAGGAGCTGCGAGCGGTCGTGCGCGCCTTCCTCGCGCAGCGGTCGAGATCGGAGCAGGTGCGGGCCGGCTTCGCGCCCGCGACCTGGGCGCAGCTGATCGAGCAGATGGAGCTGACGGCGGTCGCGCTCCCGGAGGCGGTCGGCGGCGCCGGCGCCTCGTTCGTCGAGGCCGGCGTGGCGCTGGAGGAGACCGGCCGCGCGCTGCTGCCGGCGCCGTACCTGCCGACGGTCGTCGGCGCGACCGCGCTGGCGAGCGCGCCGCTGTTGCAGGAGCGCGTCGTCGGCGGGGCGGTCGTCGCGCTCGCGCTCGACGCGCGCGAGCCGGCGCGGCCGGTGGCGGTCGCGCGGGCAGGCGCGGGTGACGCGCCCGCCGCCCCGACCCACCTGCTCGACGGCACCGTCCCGCACGTGCTCGACGGCGCGCTCGCGCAGCTGCTCGTCGTCTCTGCGACCGTCGACGGCGAGCCGGCGCTCTTCGCCGTCGAGGCCGACGCGGCCGGCGTAACGATCGCCGCGCAGCCGACGCTCGACGGGACGCGCGGGCAGGCGACCGTCACGCTCGACGGCGCCCCCGCGCTGCGGTTGAGCGCGCCCGGCGAAGGCGCCGCGGCGCTGGAGCGGCTCGCCGGCGTGCTGTGGGTCGCGCTCGCGATCGAGGCGGTCGGCAGCGCCGACCGCTGCCTCGCGATGACGGTCGACTACCTCAGAGAGCGGGTCCAGTTCGGGCGCGTGCTCGGCACCTTCCAGGCGCTGCGTCACCGCTGCGCCGACCTCGCCGCCGAGCTGGAGGGCGCCCGCGCGACCGCCCACTACGCCGCCTGGGCGGTCGACGGCGCACCGGCGGAGCTGGCCGTCGTCGCGCCGCTGGCGAACGCCGTCTGCACGCGGATGCTGCTGCACGTCGCGGGCGAGACGATCCAGCTGCACGGCGGGATCGGCTTCACCTGGGAGCACGACGCCCACCTCTACTTCAAGCGCGCGAAGGCGAGCGAGCTGCTCTACGGCACGCCGCTGGAGCTGCGCCGGCTGGCGGCGCGGCGCTCAGGGATCCTGGAGCCGGCGGTGCAGGCGGCCGCTTAGACGGCCGCCTGCACCGGCACCGCGAGCGCCTGACGGAAGAAGGCGAAGCAGTCCTCCGCCAGGTCGTCGGTGTCGTAGGCGGCGCTGGCGCGGAACCACTCGACGGTGCGCCAGAGGCCGTCGCGGATGATCGGGTAGAGGATCTTCGGTCTGATGTCGCTGCGGAAGGCGCCCTCGGCGACGCCGTCCTCGATCACCGTCAGCCAGGTGCGCCGCATCGAGGCGACCGCCTCTCTGACGTAGTCGAAGCGCGCCGTCTCGCGCAGGTGGTTGCGGTCGCGCTGGTACAGCTCCGAGGCGTGCGGATGGTTCTCGGCGCAGTGCAGCGAGGTGCGGATCAGGCCGTGCAGCCGCTCGGTCGCGTCGGCGTCGGAGCGCAGCACCTCGTCGTAGCCGGCGAGCATCTCGTCGAAGTAGCTCGACACGATCGCGTCGATGATCGTGTCCTTGGAGTCGAAGTGGTGGTAGATCGAGCCGGAGAGGATCCCCGCGGCGTCGCCGATCTCGCGCACGGTCGTGGCGGAGATCCCCTTGCGCGCGAACAGCTCGGCAGCCTTGTCGAGGATGATCGCGCGGCGGTCTGGTGCTGTGGCCACTCCCGTTCCCTTCCGATTGGACGGGAGGATCATAGACCAAGCAAGCGATTGGTTGTATCGTCTGGCGCGAGCGGCACGCAAGGCCGCATCCCGGAGGAAGAGGAGCAGGCAGATGCCAGAGGCGTACATCGTCGACGCAGTCCGCACCCCGGTCGGCCGCCGCGGCGGCGGGCTCGCGCAGGTCCACCCGGCCGACCTCGGCGCCCACGCGCTGCAGGCGCTGATGGCTCGCGTGGACGTCGACCCCGCCGCGATCGACGACGTCGTCTTCGGCTGCGTCGACACGATCGGCCCGCAGGCCGGCGACATTGCCCGCACCGCGTGGCTCGCCGCCGGGTTCGACGAGGCCGTCCCCGGCACCACGATCGACCGCCAGTGCGGCTCCTCGCAGCAGGCGCTCCACTTCGCCGCCCAGGGCGTGATGAGCGGCACGCAGGATCTCGTCGTCGCCGGCGGCGTGCAGAACATGAGCGCGATCCCGATCTCCGCCGCGATGACCGTCGCCGAGCAGTTCGGCTTCAGCGACCCCTTCTCCGGCTCGAGCGGGTGGCGCGCCCGCTACGGCGATCAGGAGATCTCGCAGTTCCGCGCCGCCGAGCTGATCGCCGCCAGATGGGAGCTGGAGCGCGACGCGATGGAGGCGTTCGCGCTGGAGAGCCACCGCCGCGCGATCGAGGCGATCGACGGCGGCCGCTTCGCGCGTGAGATCGCGCCGCTCGCCGGCGTCGAGCACGACGAGGGCCCACGCCGCGACACGACCCTCGAGAAGATGGCGGGGCTGAGAACGCTCAGCGAGGGCGGCCGCGTCACCGCCGCGCTCGCCAGCCAGATCTCCGACGGCGCCGCCGCGCTGCTGGTCGCCTCCGAACACGCGGTGAAGGAGCACGGGCTGACGCCGCGCGCCCGCGTCCACCACCTCAGCGTCCGCGGCGACGACCCGATCTACATGCTGACCGCGCCGATCCCGGCGACCCGGCGCGCGCTCGCGAAGGCCGGCATGACGCTCGACGAGATCGACCTCGTCGAGATCAACGAGGCGTTCGCGCCGGTCGTGCTGGCGTGGGCGAAGGAGCTCGACGCCGACCTCTCGAAGGTCAACGTCAACGGCGGCGGGATCGCGCTCGGTCACCCGCTCGGCGCGACCGGCGCGCGGCTGATGACCTCGCTGCTGCACGAGCTGGAGCGCAGCGGCGGCCGCTACGGCCTGCAGACGATGTGCGAGGGCGGCGGCCAGGCGAACGTGACGATCGTCGAGCGGCTCGGATGAGCGGCGCGCCGGCGGCCGGCGCCGAGCCGGCGCCGACCGGCGACACGGCCGCCCCCGCGCCAGCGCGCGAGCCGCTCGACTTCGCCGGCCGCGCCGGCGTCGCGCTCGTCAGCGGCGGCAGCGGCGGGCTCGGCGCCGAGATCTGCCGCCTGCTGGCCGCGCGCGGCAGCGACGTCGTGCTGACCTACCGCGGCAACGCCGACCGCGCCGAGCAGGTCGCCGGCCAGGTGCGCGCCGCCGGCCGCCGCGCCGAGGCGATCCAGCTCGACCTGACCGACGCCGACGCGGCCGCGGCCGCCGTCGCGGGCGTGCGCGAACGCCACGGCGCGCTGCACACGCTCGTCCACGCCGCCGGGCCGCACATCCCGCAGCTGCACCTCAGCCGGATCGCGCCGGCGCAGTTCGCCGCGGCGGTCGACGGCGAGGTCAACGCCTGCTTCAACCTGGTCGCCGCGGCATTGCCGGCGCTGCGCGAATCCGGCGGCTCGATCGTTGCCGTGACGACCGCCGCGACTCGCCGCTACCCCGCCCGCGACGGCCTCAGCGCGGCGCCCAAGGCCGCCGTCGAGATGCTCGTCAGAGCGGTCGCGGCGGAGGAGGGGCGCTACGGCGTGCGCGCGAACTGCGTCGGTCCCGGGATGCTGACCGACGGGATGGCGGAGCGGTTGATCGCCAGCGGCGACCTCGACGAGCAGGCGCTCGCGATCACCCGCCGCAACATCGCGCTGCGCCGCTTCGGCAGTGCGCGCGACATCGCCGAGGCGGCCTGCTTCCTCGCCTCCGACCGCGCCGGCTTCGTCTCCGGGCAGCTGCTCGACGTCGACGGCGGCTATGGGATCTGACGGCGGCGGCCGGCTCGCCGGCCGCGTCGCGCTGATCACCGGGGCCGCGCGCGGGCAGGGCGCCGCCGAGGCGCGCCTGTTCGCGCGTGAAGGCGCGCGCGTCGTGCTGTGCGACCTGCTGGAGGCGGAGGGCGCGGCGGTCGCGCGCGAGCTGGGCGCCGAGCGCGCCGAGTTCGTCGCGCTCGACGTCACCGACGAGCGCGGCTGGGAGCGCGCCGTCGCCCGCGCGGTCGCCCGCTTCGGCCGCCTCGACGTGCTCGTCAACAACGCCGCCGTGCACTGGAGATCCCCGCTGGAGCAGGAGACCAGCGACGGCTTCGAGCGGATGCTGAGCGTCAACGTGCGCGGCGCCTTCCTCGGCATCCGCAGCGCGACGCCGGCACTGCGCGAGGCCGGAGGCGGCGCGATCGTCAACGTCTCCTCGACCGCCGGCATGACCGGCTACCCGGAGCTGGGCGCCTACGCCGCCTCGAAGTGGGCGCTGCGCGGGCTGACGCGCGTCGCCGCGCTGGAGCTGGCCGCCGACGGGATCCGCGTCAACGCGCTGCTGCCCGGCGGCATCCGCACCGCGATGGTCCCCGACCCCGACGCGCCCGGCCGCTGGGACGGACTGCCCGCCGGCCGCGTCGGCGAGGTCGAGGAGATCGCGGAGGCGGCTCTGTTCCTCGCCTCGCCGGCCTCCTCCTACATGACCGGCAGCGACCTCGTCATCGACGGCGGTGCGCTCGCCGGCTGACGTATCTGCTTCGATTCCGAGATGCACGACGACGGCCACGCGATCGCGTACAAGGCGCTCAAGCGCGGGACGCTGGTGCGCGACAGCGCCGGCGCGGAGATCGGCAGAGTCGCGCGCGTGCAGGACAACGTGCGCGAGAACATCTTCGACGGGATCGTCGTAGAGACGCGCGACGGCAAGCGCTTCGTCGACGCGCCCGAGGTCGGCCACATCGCCGAGCGGGCGGTGACGCTGACGATCACCGCCGCCGAGGTCGCCGCGCTGCCGGTCCCGAGACCGGGCTTCGTGCAGCGGCTGGAGCACGCGCGCGTGGTGCGCCGCGCCAGACGCGCCGCGCGCGACCTGCGCGACCGCTAGGAGCGGCCGCGCACGGCAGCGGGCGCCGCGGGCGTCAGGCCGTCGCCGGCCGCGGTCTGCCGCCGCTCGGTCTTCTGCGGCCGCCCGGCTCCTCCGCCGCCTCCTGCTCGGCATCCTGCGCCGTCAGCGGCTTGGCGATGTTCTCGAGGCTCTGCCGCTCCGCTCTGACGGCGAGGAAGGCGGCGACGAGGCCGGCCGCGATCATCAGCACCGCGCCGATCACGAACGCGAGCGCGACGTCGTTGACCTCGCCGGTCTCGGTCAGGCGCGAGAAGACCTGCGGGCCGGTGATGCCGCCGACCGCGGTGCCGACCGCATAGAAGAAGGCGATCGCCATCGCGCGCGTCTCCATCGGGAAGATCTCGCTGACGGTCAGGTAGGCCGAGCTGGCGCCGGTCGAGGCGAAGAACAGCACGACGCACCAGCAGAGCGTCATCGTCGTCGCGGTC
Source organism: Conexibacter stalactiti (assembly GCF_033542075.1). Lineage (NCBI taxonomy): Bacteria > Bacillati > Actinomycetota > Thermoleophilia > Solirubrobacterales > Conexibacteraceae > Conexibacter > Conexibacter stalactiti. The sequence continues at coordinate 92,662 of NZ_JAWSTH010000001.1, read as the reverse complement.
AGCGCCTCCTGCTGGAAGAGGAAGGCGGTCACCAGCAGCAGCACGCCGGAGACGATGTACGTGCCCGAGATCATCACCTTGCGCCCGACCGAGTCGAACAGCGGCCCCAGCAGCAGCGGGCCGACGAAGTTGCCGACGGCGATCGCGGCGAAGTAGTAGCCGGTGTGGCCGGAGGGGACGTCGAAGAAGGTGATCAGGATCGTCGCGTAGCCGAACGTGATCGCGTTGTAGAGGAAGGCCTGGCCGATGAACAGCGAGAGGCCGAGCGTCGTGCGCTTCGGGTAGAGCTTGAAGACGGTCTTCGCGATCGTGCCGAAGCCGATCGAGTGACGCTGGCGGATCGTGATCGAGTCGTCGGGCTCCGGCAGCTCTCTGCCGGTCTCCTCACGGGCGATCCGCTCGGCCTCGGCGACGATCTCCTCCGCCTCCTCCTCGCGGCCGTGGATCATCAGCCAGCGTGGGCTCTCCGGCACGTGCCGGCGGACCAGCAGGATCACGACGGCGAGGACCGCGCCGAGCGCGAACGTCAGGCGCCAGCCGACGTCGGCGGCGAATATCGCCTCGTCGAGGAAGAAGACCGACAGGAACGAGCCGATGAAGGCGCCGATCCAGAAGCTGCCGTTGATGACGAGGTCGACGCGGCCGCGGACGCGGCTGGGGATCAGCTCGTCGATCGCGGAGTTGATCGCCGCGTACTCGCCGCCGATGCCGAAGCCGGTCAGGAAGCGGCAGGCGAAGAACCACCACGAGTCGAACGACAGCGCCGTCAGCGCGGTCGCGACGAGGTAGACGGCGAGCGAGACGAGGAACAGCTTCTTGCGGCCCATCCGATCGGTCAGCCAACCGAAGAAGAGGGCGCCGAGACAGGCGCCGGCGACGTACAGCGAGGCGGCAAGACCGCTGATCTGCGCGGCGCTGATGTCGAGGCCGGAGCCGGGCTCGGCGATGCGGCCGGCGACGTTGCCGACGACCGTCACCTCGAGCCCATCGAGGATCCAGACGGTCCCCAGTCCGATCACGATCATCCAGTGCCAACGGCACCATGGCAGGCGATCGAGCCGTGCCGGGATCTCGCTTCTGATCGTGCCTGTCTGCACGCTGCTGCTCATTGCGGCCTCCTCTGACTTCTGGCCGAGAAAGGTGTCCGCAATCGCGGAGCGGAAAACGGTGGGCGCGCCAGGCTGACCGTCGCGGCCTTGACCGCGGCGCTCCACTCTGGGCGCAATCGCGGTTCCACATTTCCGAGTATCGGGGGCGGGCAGATGGCCGCGGACGAGCTGGACCTCACGACGCACGGCGGCATCACGCCGCGCGGCCTCGAAGCGGTGCCGAAGTCGCCGCTGTTCGAGGGCCGCTTCGGACGCATGTTCCGCGCGCTCCCGATCCCGTCGCACGCGGACGCGGCACTGAGAGCGCTCGGCGAGGCGCTGCCAGAGGAGAGCAACGTCGGCGCCGCCGCCGACAACCCGGCGATCCCGTCGGCCTACACCTACTTCGGCCAGTTCGTCGACCACGACATCACGTTCGACCCGGTCTCCCAGCTGCAGCGGGTCAACGACCCCGACGCGCTCGTCGACTTCCGCACGCCGCGCTTCGACCTCGACTCGGTCTACGGTGCCGGGCCGTCCGCGAGCCCGTTTCTGTACGAGTCGCGCGACCCCGTCTTCGGCGGGGTCAAGCTGCTCGTCGGCAGAAACCCGCCGAACGACCCGCTGCAGGGCGGCGATCCGCTCGACCCGCAGGACCTGCCACGCAACGAGCAGGGCCGGGCGCTGATCGGCGACCCGCGCAACGACGAGAACATCATCGTCTCGCAGCTCCAACTCGCCTTCCTGAAGTTCCACGATCGCGCCGCCGACCGCGTTCGCAGAGCGACGAGACTGAACGGCGCGGCGCTGTTCCAGGAGACGCGCCGGCTCGTCACCTGGCACTACCAGTGGGTCGTGATCCACGACTTCCTCGAACGGGTCGTAGGGCCGGAGCTGGTCAGAGACGTGCTCGTGAGAGGGCGCAGATTCTTCGACTGGGAGAACACGCCGTTCATGCCCGTCGAGTTCTCCGCCGCCGCCTACCGCTTCGGCCACTCGATGGTGCGGCCCGACTACGACCTCAACGAGACCGTCACCGGTGTGCAGATCTTCGCCAGAGCGGCGAGACCGGGGACGTTCGAGAGCCTGCACGGCTTCCGCCGCCTGCCGTCGCTGTGGACGATCGACTGGTCGCACTTCGCGCCGCTGACCAGACGCAGACCGCAGCCGTCGCGCAAGATCAACATCCGCCTCGCGCCGCCGCTGATGAGACTGCCGACGAGCGTCGACGCCGGTCGCAACCCGCTCGCGGTGCTGAACCTGCTGCGCGGCAGAGCGCTGCAGCTGCCGTCGGGCCAGGCGGTCGCCGGCGCGATGAGACTCAGACCGCTGACGACGGCGCAGCTCGCGTTCGGCAGATTGAGACTGGCGGCCGCCCACCGCAGAGCGTTCGAGTTGGAGACGCCGCTGTGGTTCTACGTGCTGCGCGAGGCGGAGGTCTTCGGCAGATCGCAGCGCCTCGGGCCGGTCGGAGGGCGGATCGTCGCGGAGGTCCTGATCGGCCTGCTGGAGGGCGACCCGAGCGGCTTCCTGAAGGCCGAGCCCGACTGGCGTCCGGGCAGAGGCGCGGTCGCCTTCCCCGCCGCCAGAAGAGGCGACTTCACGCTCTCGGACCTGCTCAGATTCGCGACGACCTAGGGGAGGGGCGGCGGCGCGCCGTCGGCCCGCCGCCGCTCGATCAGCAGCTCGATCCCGTCGAGCACGATCGCGAGGCCGTGCTCGAAGCGGTCGCTCCAGCCGGCTGAGACGTCGGCCCAGGCGGCGCGGCGGTCGCCGTCGCCGAGCAGGCGGCGCATCGCGGGGAAGTCGCCGCCGTCGATCATCCCCTCGAGGTAGTCGAACGCCGCCTCCTCGTCCCACTCCGTGCCCTCAGCGGTCGTGCGCTCCGATCTCTCGCCGACCTCGCGCGTGACGAAGCCGAAGACGTAGTCGTCGAGGATCGCCACCAGCGCGAGCCGCTCGCGCGGCGGCAGGCCGGTCGCCTCGATCGCGACGAGCGACTGCTCGAAGTGGCGCATGCCGTTCGGCCCGAAGCGGGCGCCGCGCAGCCCCTCCAGCGCCCACGGGTGGCGGAAGAAGGCGTCGCGCGAGCTGCGCGCGATCAGGCTCGTCGCGGCGCGCCAGTCGTCGCGCGGCAGCGCCTCGTCGGGCAGCAGCACCTCGGCCATGATCGCGTCGTCCATCAGCGCCAGCAGGTCGTCCTTGGTGCTGACGTAGTGGTAGAGCGTCATCGTGCCGGCGCCCAGCTCGGCCGCGACGCGCCGCATCGAGACGGCCTCGAAGCCGTCGGCGTCGGCGATCGCGAGCGCGGTCGCCGCGATCTGGTCGCGCGTGAAGCGCGGTCTGCGCGTGCCCGGCTCGGGCCGCATCCAGATCGGCAGTCTTGCCTCCGTTGCCATTCGTACAGCGTACTGCTAACGTTGATCGTACGATGTACGAAATTCATGTACGCAGTACTACCAACACCGCCGCGCCGCCCGCTCCGGGCCGCGCCGGCGCCGCGCCGCCGGCTTCCGCAGGCGCCGCCGCGGCATCCGAGATCGCCGCCAGGCGATCTCGCAAGGCGACGGAGTCGCCCGGTGTCGTCGCCGAAGGGCTCGGCAAGCGCTACGGCGACCTGTGGGCGCTGCGCGAGCTCGACCTGCACGTCCCCGCCGGCAGCGTCCTCGGACTGCTCGGCCACAACGGCGCCGGCAAGACGACGGCGATCCGGATCCTCACGACGCTCGCCGCGCCGACGACCGGGACGGCGCGCGTCGGCGGCCACGACGTCGTCGCCGCGCCGGCCGCGGTGCGCGCGAGCATCGGGGTCGCCGCGCAGGACGCGACCGTCGACGGGCTGCTGTCGGCGCGCGCCAACCTCGAGCTGATCGGCCGCCTCTACCACCTGCCGCGCGCCCACGTCCGCCGCCGCGCCGACGAGCTGCTGGAGCGGGTCGGGCTGGCGGCCGAGGCCGACCGCCTCGTCAGAACCTTCTCCGGCGGGATGCGCCGCCGCATCGACCTCGCCGCGACGCTCGTCGCCGCGCCGCCGGTGCTGTTCCTCGACGAGCCGACGACCGGTCTCGACCCCGCCAGCCGCAACGACCTGTGGGAGCTGCTGCGCGAGCTGGTGCGCGACGGCACGACGCTGCTGCTGACGACGCAGTACCTGGAGGAGGCCGACCGGCTCGCCGACCAGATCGTCGTGCTCGACCACGGGCGCGCCGTCGCCGGCGGCTCGCCGGCCGAGCTGAAGGCGCGCGTCGGCGGCGAGCGGATCGCCGTCTCGCTGCCGAACGCCGCCGACCTCGGTCGCGCCGCGCAGGCGCTGGCGCCGTTCGCCGACGGGCCGATCGCGCAGAGCGGCGGCGAGACGACCGCCGCGCCCGTCGCGACGGACGCGCCCGGTGACGGCGACGAGGACCAAGGCCCCCTCGTGACCGCCCCCGTGCTCGCCGGCACGCGCCTGATCGAGGTCGTGCGCGCGCTCGACGCGGCCGGCGTCGACGCGACCGACGTCCACCGTCGCGCCGCGACGCTCGACGACGTCTTCCTGACCCTGACCGGAACCGGAGCGGCAGCATGAGCACCACCGCACTCCCGACCGCGCCGAGCGCCGCGCAGCGCGCCCGCTGGCTGGTCGCCGACAGCGCCGCGCTCGCGCGCCGCAACCTCTCGCACGTCCGCCAGATCCCCGAGAAGCTGCTCGACGTCACGCTGCAGCCGATCATGTTCGTGCTGCTGTTCGCGTTCGTCTTCGGCGGCGTGATCGCGATCCCCGACGGCAACTACCGCGAATACCTGATCGGCGGCATCCTCGTGCAGTCGCTGGCGTTCGGGATGATGGGCCCCGGCGTCGCGATCGCGACCGATCTCGGCGAGGGCTTCGTCGACCGCGTCCGCTCGCTGCCGACCTCCCGCAGCGCCTACCTCGGCGGCCACATGATCGCCGAGCTGGCCGCGATGACGCTCGCGATCACGATCCTCTCGCTGACGGGACTCGTCGTCGGCTGGCGGATCCACGCGGACGTCGCGCATGCCGTCGCGGGATACGGCCTGCTGCTGCTGTTCGCGCTCACGATGCTGTGGTTCGGGACGCTGATCGGCGTGCTCGTGCGCTCCCCGGACGCGGTCGCCGGCTTCGCCTTCATGGCGATCTTCCCGCTGACCTTCGTCTCGAACGCCTTCATCCCGGTGGCCGGCCTCCCCGACGGCCTGCAGCAGGTCGCCGAGTGGAACCCGATCTCGGCGCTCGTCGCCGCCGTGCGGACGCTGTTCGGCAATCCGACCGGGCTGCCGGCCGACCCGCCCTGGCCGCTCGCGCATCCGGTGGTCGCCGCCTTGCTGTGGTGCGTGCTGCTGCTGGTCGTGATGGTCCCGCTGACGGTGCGGCGATTCCGCGTCCGCGCGACGGGGTAGTCAGAGGGCCGAGCGCCCCACCGGAAACCGGACCCGCGGGCAGGAATCGCGTCCGCGGGTCTGGTCTTCCCTCAGTAGCGGCCGCTGATCCAGTCCCAGGCGCGTCTCAGGCGGTCCGACAGCTCCGGCTTGTCGACGTCGTCGGGATCCGCGTCGAGCGCCGCCGGGCCGGGCTCGGGATCGTGCAGCTCGTCGGAGGTGACGTTCAGCACGACGCCGCGTTCGAACAGCTCCTCGATCTGCTCGGCGTCGGCGAAGCGGTGGCCGCCGGGACCGAGGCGGGTGTCGATGACGATCCCGTCGAAGATGTCGATGTTCGCGTCGGCGAGCACGTGGTCGACGGTGCCGACGCGCTCGCCGGCGGCGTCGTAGACCTCCGTGCCCGGCTCCAGCACGAGGTAGGAGATCGCTGCTCCGAGATCGGGCATGGCGCGAGCATACCCACGACGGGAAGGTTCGCTCGTGGCTGTCAGCCGGCGTGCGCCAGCACGGCCTGCGCGAGCGCCAGCGCGACCTCGGCGCGTGGTCGCAGCGACGCCTCCAGCACGAACTCGCCGGGGGCGTGCGCGCGGCCGCCGCGCGGGCCGAGGCCGTCGACGGTGAAGGGGATCGCGGGCGCCATGTGGCTGGCGTCGCTGGCGCCGCCGCGCCCGGCCGCCGCCAGCGGCCGGCCCAGCAGCGCGCTTGCCGCCTCCAGCAGCGGCGCGGTCGCGGCGCGGCTGTCCATCGCCGGCCAGACGCGCGCGAGCTGCGCGTCGAGCGTGACGCCGCCGACCACGGCCGGCACCGCGGCGCGCACCTCCTCGAACGCCGCCGTGCGGTCGGAGCGGAGGTCGCAGATCAGCTCGCCGGCGTCGGGCACGACGTTGAAGGCGTCGCCGCTGTGCAGCGTCGTCGGCACGGCCGTGAGGCGATCGTCGCCGGTCGGTGTGTGCTGCGCGGCGACCGCCTGCGCGGCGACGCCGAGCGCCAGCAGCGCGTTGCGGCCCCTGTCGGGCGCGGCGCCCGCGTGCGCGGCGACGCCGCGGGCGCGGACCCGCAGCGTCCCAGCGGCCTTGCGTCTGACGATCACCGCGTCGCTGCCGTCGGGCGCCAGCTCGCCGGCCTCGAAGCAGAGGCAGCCGTCCCAGCCGGCGAAGCGCTCGACGTGGACCATCGGGCCGGTGCGCCACTCCTCGTCGACGACGAGCAGCAGCGCCACCTCGGCGAACCCCGGTGCGTCCGGGCCGCCATCGGCGAGCGCCCGCAGCAGCCCGAGCGCGAGCACGTCGCCGCCCTTCATGTCGATCGAGCCGGAGCCAGTCAGCTGCTCGCCGGCGCGGCGCAGCGGCGCGTGACGCTCGTGCGGGACGACGGTGTCGAGGTGGCCGAGCAGCAGCAGCCGGCCGCTGCCGTCGCCGCGCAGCCGCACGACGACGTCGTCGGCGTGGTCCGGCGAGGAGCAGGGGATGCGCTCGACCGTCGCGGCGGCCGGCGCGAGCGCGCGCACGACCGCGACGCAGTCCTCCGCGCCGTGCCTGTCACCCGACGGCGAGGAGACGGCGACGAGCGCCTCGAGGTCCCGCTCGGCCCGTTCGGCGATCTGCTCGGCAGCCCGCTGCACCCACGCATCCATGGCGACTCACCCTACCCGTCGCAGGATGCGGCGGGCGGGCGCCGAAGACCGCGCGGTGAGCTTCGCCGCGGTCTACACCGTCGACCTGATCCAGACGCACGCCGAGCCGGGCCGCGAATCGGCCTTCCTCGTGCTGCTGTCGTTCCTGCTGTCGTTCGGCTTCATCCGCACGAGCGCGCGCCTGACGCGCAGCGTCTCGTGGTGGCCGGGCGGCGTCGAGACCGAGGGCGGCGTCCACCTCCATCACCTCGTGTGGGGGATCGTGCTGCTGCTCGTCTCCGGCTTCGCCGCCTTCGCGACGGAGCTCGACGCGCCGTGGTGGCAGATCCTCTCGGTCAGCTTCGGCGTCGGCGCCGGCTTCACGCTCGACGAGTTCGCGCTGTGGGTCCGCCTGCAGGACGTCTACTGGTCCGAGGAGGGGCGGGCGTCGCTCGACGCGGTCGTGCTCGCGACCGTCTTCGCCGGTCTCGTCGTGCTCGGCGTCAACCCTTACGGCCTCGACGAGGCCGGCTCGATCCTCGGCACCGCGGCATGGTTCGCCTTCACGCTCGCGTTCGCGGGGATCGCCTTCTTCAAGGGCCGGATCCTGCTCGGGATGGTCGCGATCTTCATCCCCTTCATCGCCGGCGCATGGGCCGCGATACGGCTGGCGAAGCCGAACTCGCCGTGGGCGCGCAGCAGATACGACGAGGCGAAGCTGGCTCGCGCCCGCGCCCGCTACGGCCCCGACACGCGCGGGGCGCGCTTCAGCCGCGCCTTCCTCAACGCGATAGGCGGCAAGCCGAGCGAGCCCGACCCGCCGCCCCCGGGAGCGTCCTAGAGCCCGGCGGGGTGAACGGCGACGTAGCCGGCGCTGGAGCGGTCGTTCGGCTGCCAGCGGGTGCCGGCGGCGCTCGCGCCGCTGGTGTCGAACCGTCTGCCGTCGATCACCATGTAGGCGTGGCCGGCGTTGGCGTAGATCGTCACGCGCTTGCCGGGACCGGGCTCGCCCCAGCTTGTGAAGCCGCCCGATGCCAGCGGCGAGTCGAGCAGGCCGGCGCCGTGCAGCACGTAGGAGACCGAGCCGGAGCAGTCGTAGCCGCTGTCCTCGAAGGAGCCGTGGCCGCCGCCGTAGATGTAGGGCGTCGACTGTATGCGGTTGCCGGCCGCGATCATCGCGGAGATCTTCTGGTCGGCCCATGAGCCGCCGCGGTCGCCGCCGCCGTCGTCGCCGCCGCGCTTGAGCACGGGGCCGTCGCCGAGGCCGAGCGCCGAGCGCGTCGCCGGACCGGCGACCCCGTCGGCCTCGAGGCCGCGGCTCGCCTGCCAGCGCTTGAGCGCCTTCTCGGTGCCGGGGCCGAAGTCGCCGTCCGCGCTGATGCCGAGCGCGCGCTGCAGCGCCTGCACGCCGGACCCTTCGCCCTGGACCGCGGAGCGCGCGGTCTGCTTGTGGCTGCGGGTCGAACCGCCGCCGCCGTCGTTGGCGAGCGCGCGCCAGGTCGCGGGGCCGACGACGCCGTCGGCGGCGAGACCGTGGTCGCGCTGGAAGCGCTTGAGCGCCTTCAGCGACTGCGGGCCGAAGATGCCGTCGGCGGGGATCCCCAGCTCGTGCTGGACCGCGCGCACGCTGTGGCCGATGATGCGCGCCTTGCCGTTGACCTTGACGGTCTTGCCGGTCGAGCGCGACTGCGAGGTGTTCGCCTGCGAGCGCTTCAGCGCCGACCAGGTCGCCGGGCCGGCGACGCCGTCGACGTGCAGGTGGTGGCGCGCCTGGAACTTGCGCAGCGCCTTCTTCGTGCCGGGGCCGAAGATGCCGTCGGCGTGCAGACCGAGCGCGCGCTGAAGCTTCTTCACGTCGCCGCCCTCGTCGCCCTTCTCGACGACGGTGGCGGCGGAGGCGGTGCCGGTGAAGGCGGCGGTCGCGCCGACGGCGGGGCCTGCGGTGACGGCGAGCAACGCGGTCAGCGAGAGCCCGCGGGCGGCGGGCGCCGGCAGCTTCGTCTGCGACGCGGCCGCCTCGCGACGACGCTGCGCGACCGAGAGCGAATCGAGGAAGTGCTCGGCGTCGGAGAGGTCACGCGGGCGCAGACGCGCCAGCTCCACCGACGTGCGCGTGCGCGCGCCGCGACGCGCGAGCGACCGCTCGAGCGAATCCGCCCACAGATCATCGAGCGCGAGATCGCGCTGCTCCTGGTTCACAGCTGGGTGCTCCTGTCTCAGTGAGCCTGCGAGGTAAGCTGACGGGCTCGCAGGGCCGCTTGCGCAGCCGCGCTACGTCGCTGACGCGACGATTCGCCCCCGGTCATGTCAGACCAATGGGTCCCCCGCTCGCAGACCGCAGTGGGTCCGCAATTCGGCTCGTATGTAACGGCGTCGGAACCTACCAGGCGAATTCCTGCACGTTGCAAGCGACGTTGCAAGCGTCATGTTGCTGGCATCACGGCCATCGCGCTGAGAAGATGAGTGACATGACCGATGCGCGGCAGGTGTGGGCGCTCGGGGACTTCCCCCGGATCGCTCGTGAGACGATCTCCGGAACCGGCGATCTGCTCGTCGCGGAGTGCGGTGTGCAGGCCGGTCAGCGCGTGCTCGACGTCGCCGCCGGATCGGGCAACGTGGCGCTGCCGGCGGCGCGCGCCGGCGCCCGCGTGATCGCCAGCGACATCACCCCGGAGCTGCTCGCCGCCGGGCGCGCCGACGCCGAGGCGGAGGGGCTGAGACTGCACTGGGTCGAAGCGGACGCGCAGGCGCTGCCGTTCGACGACGACGCCTTCGACGTCGTGCTGTCGTCGTTCGGCGCGATGTTCGCGCCCGACCACGTGCGCACCGCCGGTGAGCTGACGCGCGTCTGCCGGCCAGGCGGCACGATCGGGATGGTCAACTGGACGCCGCAGGGCTGGGCCGGCCGCTTCTTCGCGACGGTCAGCGCGTTCGCGGCGCCGCCTCCTCCGGGTGCGCAGCCGCCGGTGCTGTGGGGCGACGAGGCGCACGTGCGCGGGCTGTTCGGCGCGCGCGTCTCCACGCTGAGAGCCGAGCCGCGCACGCTCGCGATCGAGCACTTCGAGGCGCCGATCGACCTGGTCACCTACTACAGAGCGAACTTCGGCCCGGTGATCGCGACCTACGCCGCGCTCGGCGACGACCCCGAGCGGGTCGCCGCGCTCGACGCGGCGCTGCTCGACTTCGCGACGCAGACCAACCTCGACCCCGACGGCGCGCGCTGGGAGCTGGAGTTCCTGCTCGTCGTCGCTCAGGCGGCGCCGTCGGCGTAGCGGCGGACGGCATCGGCCGTCGCCGCGTCGGCGGGGAAGAACGACTCGATCGACAGCTCCGCGACGGTGATGTCGACGGCCGTCCCGAAGGTCGCGACGATCGAGATGAAGGCCAGCTCCCCGGCGCCGTGGCGCAGCCGCAGCGGCACCGCGATCTGTCCGGCGAGGTCGTGGGCGGGAGCGGGTGCGATCGTAGCGGCCTCTTCTGCCGCCGCCGGCGCGGGGTAGGCGGCGACCTCGTCGCGCAGCGCGCTCAGCTCACGATCGCCGGTGACCGCGACTTGCCGCTCCAGCCGCTCCAGCAGGTGCGCGCGCCACTGCGCGAGGTTGACGATCCGCGGCGCGAGGCCGTCGGGGTGGAGCGCGAGGCGCATCGCGTTGGTCGGCGGCCGCAGCAGCTCCGGCGCGGCGCCGACGGTCAGCAGCGAGAGGCTGTGGTTGGCCGCGACGACGTTCCAGCGGCGGTCGACGACGAGCGCCGGATAGGGATCGTGGCCATCGAGCACGCGCTGGATCGCGTCGTGCACCGGCGCCATCTCGGGCGCGTCCAGCTCGTGCTCGGGGAAGGCCGGGGCGTAGCCGCCGGCGAGCAGCAGCTGGTTGCGCGCGCGCAGCGGGACGTCGAGCTGCTCGGCCAGCCGCAACAGCATCTCCGCGCTCGGCTTCGAACGGCCGGTCTCCACGAAGCTGAGGTGGCGCGCCGAGATGCCGGCCTCCAGCGCCAGGTCGAGCTGACTGAGGCGCCGCCGTCGGCGCCAGTCGCGCAGCAGCGGGCCGGCGCCCGCCGGGGTGGCCGTGGTCGTCGTTGTCGTCGCGGTCGTTGCCATGCGGCGAGGCTAGCTCGCCGCGTGCGCGGCGTCGCCTACCTCGCAGGTAATGGCTGCGCCGCGCGGCCGAGCACCATGTCGCAGAAGCCGGTCGCGATCTGCGCGGTCGAGAGGCGGCCGCGCGGCCGGTACCACTGCGGCAGGTGGTTGACCATCCCCAGCAGCGCGAACGTCGTCAGGCGACGGTCGGCGATCGGCGTCTCGCCCTCCTCCTGGACGCGCTCGAGCGTGCGCTCCAGCAGCCGTTCGAAGCGCTTGCGGCTGCCCGCGACGTGTCTCCACTGCGGTTCGCGCTCGATCACATGCCGCTCCTGCAGGAAGACGACCATGTGCTGCCGGTGCGTCGCGACCTGCTCGACCCACGCGCCGACCAGCGCCCGCAGCGCCGGCTCGGGCTCCAGCGCCTCGATCCCGAGCGCCTGCGCCTTCTCCAGCAGCGGCTCCATCAGCGCGTCGCAGATCGCGATCAGCAGCTGCTCCTTGGAGCCGATGTAGTGGTACAGCCCGCCGGCGGTCAGCCCCGTCGCCTCGGTCAGGTCCTGCATCGTCGTGGCGTGGTAGCCGCGCTCGGCGAACAGCGCCGCCGCCGCCTCCACGACCCCCTCGCGCTTGGCGTCGTAGCGCTGGCGCAGCGCGGGACGTGTCGGAGGAGTCGCCATCGGAGCCGGCCACGATAGCGCGCCGCCCGCAGAAAACCGAATGGCTCCTCGGTGGAAGTGGAGGACTCTGGAACCGAGGGCACGCTCGAAATCCGAGCGGTCATTCGGTATCGTGCCGGCCATGGACTTCGACCTCTCAGACGACCATCGGCTGCTGCGCAGCACGGTGCGCGAGTTCGCCGAGCAGGAGATCGCGCCCGTCGCGGAGGAGCTGGACCGCACGAAGGCGTTCCCGTACGAGCTGGTGAAGCGGCTCGGCGAGCTGAACCTGATGGGGATCCCGTTCCCGGAGGAGGTCGGCGGCGCCGGCGCCGACACGCTCGCGTACGCGATCGCGGTCGAGGAGCTGGCGCGGATCGACTCATCGGTCGCGATCACGCTGTGCGCGCACACGTCGCTCGGCACGCAGCCGATCTACCTCTTCGGCACCGACGAGCAGAAGCGCGACTGGCTGCCGAGACTGACCGCGGGCGAGCGGCTCGGCGCCTTCGGGCTGACCGAGCCCGAGGCCGGCTCCGACGCCGGCAACGTGCAGACGCGCGCGACGCTCGACGGCGGCGACTGGGTCATCAACGGCGCCAAGCAGTTCATCACAAACGCCGGCACCGACATCTCCGGCTGCGTCGTGATCACCGCCGTCACCGACGTCGACGCGCGCGGGCGCAAGGAGATCTCGAACATCCTCGTCCCGAACGGCACGCCCGGCTACGAGCAGGGCACGCCGTACCGCAAGATGGGCTGGAACGCGTCGGACACCCGGCCGCTCACGTTCACCGACTGCCGCGTCCCCGGCGACCACCTCGTCGGCCCGCGCGGCGCCGGTTTCAAGCAGTTCCTGCGCGTGCTCGACATCGGCCGCATCGGCGTCGCCGCGATGGGCGTCGGCCTCGCCCAGGGCGCGCTCGACGAGGCGCTCAAGTACGCGAAGGAGCGCAAGGCGTTCGGCCAGCCGATCTCCAGATACCAGGCGATCCAGGCGAAGCTCGCCGACGTCGCGACCGAGATCGCCGCCGCGCGGCTGCTGACCTACAACGCCGCCTACCTGAAGGACCAGGGCCGCGACTTCTCGCTGACCGCCGCGCAGGCGAAGCTGAAGACCGGCCGCCTCGCCGTGCGCGCCTCCGAGGAGGCGGTCCAGATCCACGGCGGCTACGGCTACATCGAGGAGTACCCCGTCTGCCGCTTCTACCGCGACGCGAAGATCCTCACGATCGGCGAGGGCACCGACGAGGTGCAGCAGATGGTGATCGCCCGCGCGCTCGGGGCGTAGGGCTCGGCGATGACGGCGAGCGGTGCGACGAGCGGCCTCCCCGACCGCGTGCATGTCCGCGAGGTCGGTCCTCGCGACGGCTTCCAGAACGAGCCGGAGACGATCCCGACCGCGGTCAAGGTCGAGCTTGTGCAGCGCCTGGTGAAGGCCGGCGTCACGCGCCTGGAGCTGACCTCGTTCGTGCGCGCCGACGTGATCCCGCAGCTCGCCGACGCCGCCGAGCTGCTGCGCGCGGTCGAGCTGCCCGACGCCGTCTCGGTCTCGGTCCTGATCCCGAACGAGCGCGGACTCGATGTGGCGCTGGAGCTGCGCGACCGCTTCGACGAGGTCAACGTCTTCCTCTCCGCCAGCGAGACGCACAACCGCAAGAACGTCAACCGCTCGGTCGCCGACTCGCTCGCCGGCGTCGAACGCGTGATCGGCCGGGCGCGCGCTGCGGGGCTGCGCTGCCAGGGGACGATCGCGACCGCCTTCGGCTGCCCCTACGAGGGGCGCGTCGAGCCCGCGCGCGTGGCCGAGATCGCCCGCGCGCTGCAGGCCGCGGGCTGCGAGGAGGTCGCCTTCGGCGACACTACCGGCATGGCCAACCCGGCGCAGGTGCGCTCGCTCTTCCCGCGCTGGGCCGAGGCCCTGCCCGGCGCCGAGCTGACCGCCCACTTCCACAACACGCGCGGACAGGGGCTGGCGAACGTGCTCGCCGCGCTCGACGCCGGCGTCAGCTCGTTCGAGTCGAGCTTCGGCGAGCTGGGCGGCTGTCCCGTTCCTGTCGGCGCGACCGGCAACGTCGCGAGCGAGGACATGGTCTCGATGCTGCACGAGATGGGCGTCGAGACGGGGATCGACCTCGACGGGCTGCTCGACGCGGCGCGCGCCGCGCAGGCCCACCTCGGGCGGCCGCTCAGCTCGCACGTGCTGACGTCTGGACCGATCGAGTGGAGCACCGCGCATGCCTGAGCTGGACGTCCTGAGCCCCGTCCTCGTCGCCAACCGCGGCGAGATCGCGGTGCGCCTCTGCGCGACGCTGAAGCGCCTCGGGCTGCGCTCGGTCGCCGTCTACAGCGACGCCGATGCGGAGGCGCCGCACGTGCGCGCCGCCGACACGGCCGTGCGGATCGGCCCCGCCGACGCGCGCCGCTCCTACCTCTCGATCGAGGCGCTGCTGGACGCCGCGCGCGCGAGCGCGGCGCGCTCGGTCCACCCCGGCTACGGCTTCCTCGCCGAGAGCGCGGCCTTCGCGCAGGCGGTCGCCGACGCCGGGCTGACGTGGATCGGTCCGCCGCCGTCGGCGATCGAGCTGATGGGCGACAAGGCGCGCGCCAAGCAGCTCGCGCGCGAGGCCGGCGTACCGGTCGTGCCGGGGCTCGACGGAGCCGACCTCACCCCTGGTCAGATCGAGGCGTTCGCCGCCGAGCACGGCTTTCCGATCGTCGTGAAGGCGGTCGCGGGCGGCGGCGGCAAGGGGATGCGCGTCGTGCGCGCCGCCGGCGAGCTGAGCGGCGCCGTCGACGCCGCGCGGCGCGAGGCGAAAGCCGCCTTCGGCGACGATCGCGTGCTGGTCGAGCGCTACCTCGAACGGCCGCGCCACATCGAGGTGCAGGTGCTCGCCGACGCCCACGGCGCCGTCGTCCACCTCGGCGAGCGCGAGTGCTCGCTGCAGCGCCGTCACCAGAAGGTCGTCGAGGAGGCGCCATCCCCGGTCGTCGACCCCGACTGGCGCGAGGAGATGGGTGCCGCCGCGGTCAGACTGGCACGCGCCTGCGGCTACGTCGGCGCCGGCACCGTCGAGCTGATCGTCCCCGGCGCGAGAAACGGCGTGCTGCCAGACGACTTCTTCTTCCTGGAGATGAACACGCGCCTCCAGGTCGAGCATCCGGTCACCGAGCTGGTCTACGGGATCGACCTCGTCGAGCAGCAGCTGCGCGTCGCGGCCGGCGCGTCGCTGGGGCTGCGCCAGTCCGACCTGACGCCCAGCGGCCACGCCGTCGAGGCGCGCCTCTACGCCGAGGACCCGGCCGCCGGCTTCCTGCCCTCGACCGGCGTCGTGCGGCGCTGGCGCCCGCCGACCGGCGAGGGGATCCGCGTCGACGGCGCGCTCGTCGACGGGCTCGCGGTCGAGACCCACTACGACCCGATGGTCGCGAAGGTGATCGCCCACGGGCCCGACCGCGCGACCGCGCTCGGCCGCCTGGAGCGGGCGCTCGGCGAGCTGGAGCTGCTCGGCGTCACGACCAACGCCGCCTTCACGCGCAGCCTGCTCGGCCGCTCCGACGTGCGCGCCGGGGAGCTCGACACCGGGCTGCTGGAGCGGCTGCTGGCCGCCGGGGACGGCGCCGCGGTCGCGCCACCGGCCGAGCTGCTGCCGGCTGCGGCGCTGACGCTCGCGCTGCTCGACGCCGAGGCGCTGGCGCAGCGCACGAGCGTTCCGCTCGGCTGGCGCTCAGACGGCTCGCCGGGAACCTGGCGGCGACGCGTCACGGTCGGCGACGACGTCGTCGAGCTGGTCGTCCGCGGCGCAACGGTGAGCGTGCGCAGATGGAGCTGGCAGGGGCGCGCGCGGCGGCTCGGCGAGGGCTCGGTCGAGGTCGAGCTGGACGGCGTCGCGAGCCGCTGCAGCTTCGCCGTCGACCCGCTCGACGGCCGCCTCTGGATCGGCCGCGACGGCCATCAGCTCGAGCTGACGCCGGCGCGCGCCGGCGGCGGCGACCTCAGCGCGACCGGCGACTCGCTCGCCGCGCCGATGCCGGGAACGGTCCTGTTCGTGCACGTCAGCGACGGCGATCAGGTCAGCGCGGGCGACGTGCTGGTCGTGTTGGAGTCGATGAAGATGGAGCTGTCGGTGAGCGCGCCGCACGACGGCACGGTCGGCGGGCTGAGCGTCAAGCCGGGCGACAAGGTGCGCCTGAGAGAGATCCTCCTGGAGGTCCACGCATGAGCTTCCGCGACGGTCATCTCGCGCTGATCGCCGACCTCGAGGCGCGGCTGGAGCGCGTCCGCCAGGGCGGCGGCGAGCAGGCGATGGAGCGCCATGTCGCGCGCGGCAAGCTGCCGGCGCGCGAGCGGATCGAGCGGCTCTGCGACCCCGGCGCGCCGTTCCTGGAGCTGGCGCCGCTGGCCGCCGAGGAGCTGTACGACGGCGCGGCGCCGAGCGCCGGCGTCGTCGCCGGGGTCGGGATCGTCCACGGCCGCCACTGCATGATCGTCGCCAACGACGCGACGGTGAAGGGCGGGACCTACTTCCCGCTGACGGTCAAGAAGCACCTGCGCGCGCAGGAGGTGGCGGCCGAGAACGCGCTGCCGTGCGTCTATCTCGTCGACTCGGGCGGCGCCTTCCTGCCGATGCAGGACGAGGTCTTCCCCGACCGCGAGCACTTCGGCCGCATCTTCTTCAACCAGGCGAACATGTCCAAGCGGGGGATCGCGCAGATCTCCGCCGTGATGGGCTCGTGCACCGCCGGCGGCGCCTACGTGCCGGCGATGAGCGACGAGACGGTGATCGTGCGCGAGCAGGGGACGATCTTCCTCGGCGGCCCGCCGCTGGTGAAGGCCGCGACCGGCGAAGAGGTGACGGCCGAGGAGCTGGGCGGCGGCGACGTGCACGCGCGCACCTCCGGCGTCGTCGACCACCTCGCCCACGACGACGCGGACGCGCTCGAGCGGCTGCGCGAGATCGTGCGCACGCTGCCGGCGTCGCCGCAGCTCCCGTGGGAGCGGATCGCGCCGCGCCCGCCAGCGCACGCCGACGACCCCGACGGCCTGCTCGACGTCGTCCCGCTCGACACGCGCACCCCCTACGACGTGCGCGAGCTGCTGCGCCGCGTCGTCGACGGCGGCGAGCTGCAGGAGTTCAAGGCGCTCTACGGCGAGACGCTCGTCTGCGCCTTCGCGCATGTCGACGGCCACCCTGTCGGGATCGTCGCCAACAACGGCGTGCTGTTCAGCGAGTCGTCGCTGAAGGGCGCGCACTTCGTCGAGCTGTGCGACCGCCGCGGGATCCCGCTGCTGTTCGTGCAGAACGTCGCCGGCTTCATGGTCGGCCGCGACTACGAGGCCGGCGGGATCGCGAAGGACGGGGCCAAGCTCGTCACCGCCGTCTCCTGCGCGCGCGTGCCGAAGCTGACCGTGATCGTCGGCGGCTCCTACGGCGCCGGCAACTACGGCATGTGCGGCCGCGCCTACTCGCCCCGCTTCCTGTGGATGTGGCCGAACGCGCGCATCTCGGTGATGGGCGGCGAGCAGGCCGGCGCGGTGATGACCGAGGTCGGCCAGCCGGAGGTCGGCGCCCAGCTGCGCGAGCAGTACGAGCGCCAGGGCAACCCGATCTACGCGACGGCCCGCCTCTGGGACGACGGCGTGATCGACCCGCGACAGACGCGCAACGTGCTCGCGGCCGCGCTCGCCGCCTGTGCCAACGCGCCGCTGGAGCCGGTCGGCTACGGCGTCTTCCGGATGTAGGGCGATCCGTCCAGGCGTGCCGCCTCGGCTGCGTCGGCCGCCTACGATCGCCTGCCGTGCAGCACGTCCGCCGTCTTTCACTCCTGCTCGCCGTCGTCGTCGCCGGGCTGCTCTGCCCGACAGCGCCGGTGGGCGCGCGGCAGGACCCGGGAGCCGTCCTGCACCAGTTCGTCGCGGCGATGAACGCGCCCAGCTCCGGCGCGCCGAAATGCGCGCTGCTCGCCGCCGACGTGCTGGAGCTGGCGGCGGCGCCGGAGTGGGCGGGACTCGACGCGCGGCTGCCGACGTCGCACACGCGTGACGCGGCGATTCGCGGCTGCGATGCGGTCGCGAAGATGTGGAAGACGATCCGTCTCGGGGGCGCCGACTGGCGGCGGGCGAAGGTCGGCGTGACCGTGCTCCGCGCACCGGGTGGCGATGCCGCTCATCTGTCGGCGCGCGTCCGCTTCGCACGGGGGCCGCGGCCGCGCCTGCGCGGGATCGACGTGCTGCTCGTGCGCGAGCAGGGGAGCTGGCGGATCATCAGCGCGCCCGACCTGCTCGACCTGTGGGCAGGCCCGGCGGGTGCTCCCCGGACGTTGGCGCAGCTGCCGCGCCACCGCCGCTGGCTCGCGCGCGCGGCGAGGGAGCACCGGGAGCGTGCGCAGCGGCGAGTGCGCCGCTACCTCGCCACCCGTGCGCCGGCGCTCGCCGTTCCGTTGCCGTGGAGCGGCACTGCGAGTCGGGTCGCCGACGCCGTCGGCGACCCGCGGACCGAGCTGGGCGACGGCATGGAGCGTGCGCCGGGGGCGGTCGCAGACCTCGTCGAGGCGGCGCTCGCGACCGACGGCGGGACGACGACGCTCGATCTGCGCTTCGCCGCGCCATTGCTGCCCAACCTTGCTTTCGAGCTGCGTCTGGGACAGCAATCGGGCCGGCAGCGCGCGGAGGAGCGGCTGGTCGGCGACCTCAGCGACGGCTGGGTCAGCGTCGCCCGCCGTGATGGCGCCGGCCGCGAGACGATGCTCGGCGGGGTGACCGCGTCGGCAGCCGGCGACCTGCTGCGCGTCGCGTTCGCGCCCGGCGTGGTGCGGCGCGGGTTCGCCGACGGCGAGGAGCTGCGCTGGTCGGTCGTCGTAACGACGCCGCCCACTCCGCCGAGGCTGCTCGCCGAGGTGTGGAGCGACTGGGCGCCGGAGCCGTCACCGAACGGCGCCCCGGACGGCGTTTCGCACCGACCCTGACACATCCGCATGCCGCGGTCGACGAACGGGACCCGCGCGCACGCGTCTGTCCCCTGCTCAGTCGCCGGCTGCGAGACCTGCTCGACTCGCCGCTCTATGCCGGCACCGACCCGCGCTTTCCCGACTCGTACACCGCGATGAAGCAGCGGCGCGCGTGCAACGCCGCCGTCGCGATCTTCGCCGCCTTCATGGCGTTGGACGAGGACGGCTGGCGCGGGACGGACGTGCGACGTGTGCGCTTCGTCGCGCGACGCGGTGATCGGGTTCACCTGCGTGCCGACGTAGCGCGGCGGTTCCGCACAGCGCCGCGGACGCGCGCCGGAGTCGCCGACGTCTTCCTGCTGCGCGAGCGCGGCGCATGGCGGATCGTCTCGCCAGATCTGCTGTGGGAGCTGGACCTCGACGACGGTGTGCCGCGGACGCTCGTGCAGCTGCCGTTCACCTGCGCTGGCTCGACCGGATCGCGCAACGCCTGCGGCTGTACGAACGGCGGGCGATCGACGGCTACCTGCGCACGCGCGCGCCGATCGGGCCGGAGCCGCTGCCGTTCGACGGCGGCGTCGTCAGCGGCGCCGGCGATGCGCTGCTCGACGTGCGTGGCTGGAGGGATCCGGGCGCGGTCGACCAGGAGCGCCTGCCCATCGACCTGCGCGGTGCCGCGTTGCGCACGCAAGCGGGATCGCTCACGTTCGAGCTGCGCTTCCGTGAGCGGTGCCGGCCGAGGCCAACATCCGAGTTCACCGTCCGTCAGGGGCGGATCGTCCCCGGAACATTGCGCGACCGCGTCTAGGCCGAGATGGCGTGGCGAGCTTCCCTGCACGATGGCTGGGCGAGCGCGTGGCGCGGCGAGCTCGAGCAGCCGACGCCGCTGCGCGACCTGCGCGCCTCCGCGGCCGGCGACACGCTGCGGCTCTCGCTGCCGGTGGCGCAGGTGCGCGGAAGCGTGCGGCTCGCGCGGCCGTTTCGCTGGGGCGTGCGGGTCACCGCGCCGATTCCCGGTGACCGTCTGCCGTTCGATGTGTGGAGCGACGAGCTGACGGAGAGACAGAGCCTCGACGCGCGTCTCGGCGTGCTCCACCGCCCCTGAATCGCCTTCCTGAGCGAGTCGAACAGCAAAAACTTCGACTCGATCATCAAAAGATCACCTTGCTTTCATGGTGAATGTGGTCATTACAGCGCGAAAACGGGCGATTTTCCCTTGACTCGCGCGATGTTTTGCTGTGTAATCTCCCGAACTCGATCACGAATCGCACAGGTCGCGCGGGTCGAGTCGCTCATCAAGAGGAGAGACGGAGGAGAGCATGCGCTGGATGCTGCGCGCGATCGTCGCGATCGCGTTGCTGGTCGCTGCCGCGTTCACGGTGACGGCCTGCGGAAGTAGTGACGACTCGTCTGACACCAATTCGACCGCCGGTTCGGTGGCGACGGTGGATACGGAGCCGACGGGCGCCAAGCCGGGCACGAAGATCACGCTGTGGCACAACAGCGCCGATCCGCCCGCGCTGAGACAGCTCTACAGAGACTTCGAGGCCGACACCGGCATCGAGCTGGAAACGGTCGCCAACCCCTCGGCCGGCTTCGAGGACACGACGCTGACGAGATGGGCCTCGGGCTCGCGTCCGGACGTGCTCGAGTACCACCCGACGGTCACCAACCTGCTCGCGCTCAACCCGAGAGCGAACTTGCGCGACCTCTCTGGCGAGGCGTACATCGCCAAGTCCGGCGACCTCTACAGAAGCGCCGCGACGGTCGACGGCGCGACCTACGGCGCCGTGATCGGCTTCCCGCAGGTCTTCGGGATGTTCTACAACAAGACCGTCTTCGAGAGAGCGGGCGTCGAGCCGCCGCAGAACGCGGCCGAGCTGGTCGCCGCCTGCGAGGCGATCCTCGCGAGAGCGCCCGGCGTCACGCCGATCGCCGAGTCCGGCGGCTCGCAGTGGCCCGTCCAGGTGCTGCCGACGCTGCTGATGGGCGACGCCAACCCCGACAACACGTGGGGCCAGGAGCTGCGCGCCAACAGAGCGCACCTCGACGACGACGGCTCGCCGTTCACGAGAGCGATGGAGACGTACAAGCAGCTCAAGGACGACGGCTGCTTCAACAGAGACGCCGCCAGCGCGACGGTCGAGAACTCCGTCAGAGGGCTCGTCGAGGGCAAGGTCGCGATGGTCGCCCTGCACTCCGACATGATCCCCGCGATGGTCGCGGCGGCCGGCGGCGACGCGGCCAGAGTCGACAGAGAGATCGGCTTCTTCGCGATCGGCGGCGAGGCCGCGGCGGCGACCTACATCCCCAGCCCGATCGGCTCCTACTACCTGCCGAGAACGGGCGACGGCGATCGTGAGGCGGCGGCGCTGGAGTTCATCCGCTACGTCACCGACAGAGGCTATGGCAGATACATCGAGGCCGCCAGAGCGTTCCCCGTGATCGAGGGCACGCCCGAGCCGGCCGGCATCTCCGCGCTCGCGAGAGAGGTCAAGGCCGCCTACGACAGAGGCCCGGCGAACATCGCCTACGCGGCCGACGTGCCCGGTGTCGGCGGCGTGATGGTCCTGATCAACAAGCTCCTGATCGGCGAGGTCGAACCGGCCGAGATCTCGGAGCAGACGCAGAAGTCGATCGAGCAGGCGGCCAAGGCCGCGAAGCTCGAAGGCTGGTAGGCGAGAGGCTCGACGGTCGTGGCGAGCAGCACGCTGACACCAGCGGCGGGCGCACCGGAGCAGACCGCGGTGCGCGCGTCGGAGCCCAACCCGCGGCGACGCAAGTCGCCGCGGGAGGGCGGCCACTGGAAGTGGTTCGCGCTTCCGGCCGTCCTGCTCGTGGCGATCTTCTTCGCGCTCCCCTTCGTGCTGAACGCGGGCTTCGCGTTCTCCGACTGGAGCGGCTACTCGGAGGAGATCGGCTTCAACGGGATCGACAACTTCCGCACGCTGATCGACCAGGAGATCTTCTGGCCGGCCGTCCGCACGACGCTGCTCTACGCCGTCCTCGTGCTCGTCTTCCAGATGGCCGTCAGCCTGCCGCTGGCGCTGGCGCTGGAGGACACCAACCGCCTCAACACCGTCTACCGCTCGCTGTTCTTCGTGCCGGTGCTGATCTCGCCGCTGGCGGCCGGCTACATCTGGAAGGGGATGCTGGCCGGCAACGGCCCGATCAACGGGCTGCTGTCATTCTTCCTCCCCGGCACGGTCGACACCGCCTGGCTCGGCGACCCGACGACCGCGCTGCCGGCCGTCGCGCTGATCGAGGCGTGGAAGTGGAGCGGGCTGATCACGCTCGTCTACATCGCCGGCCTCAAGTCGATCCCGAAGGAGCTGCTGGAAGCCGCGACGATCGACGGCGCCAACGCCTGGACGCGCTTCTGGAAGATCAAGCTGCGGATGCTGGCGCCGGCGCTGACCTTCAACGTCGCCGTCACGCTCGCGGTCGCGCTGATGGCCTACGACGTCGTCGCCGCGACGACCGCCGGCGGCCCGGGCGACACGACGACCGTGCTGAACGTCGCGATGCGCCTGCAGTGGGGCCAGTCGTTCTTCGGCCCGGCCAGCGCGCTCAGCCTCACCGTCGCCACGCTCGTGGTGATCACGGCCGTGCCGCTGGTGATGTGGCTGCGCAAGAAGGAAGTGAATTGATGGCCATCTCGGTCCCCACCATCCGCAGCCCGCGCCGCATGCCGCCGCGCGGCCGCCTGATCAAGTACGCCGCGCTGACCCTCTTCGCGATCCCGTGGGTCGTGCTGCCGCTGTGGATGGTGCTCGTCAACGCGATGAAGCCGCTCGGCGAGGCGCAGGCGCTGTCGCTGAAGCTGCCCGAGCAGTGGGCGATCGGCGACAACCTCAGCACCGTCGTCGACGATGGCCACTACTTCACCGGCCTGCTCAACTCGCTGTTGGTGACCGTGCCGGCGATCGCCGTCGTGCTGCTGCTCGGCGCGATGGCGGCGTGGGCCTTCGCGCGCACCAGAAAGCGCTGGCTGAGAGCGGCCTACTACCTGACGACGCTCTCGGTCCTGCTGCCGCCGGCGATCATCCCGTCGATCTACCTGCTGAGAGAGCTGTCGCTCGACGGCACGCGCCTCGGTTACGCGCTCGTGACGATCTCGGCGCGCCTCGGCCTCGTGATCTTCCTGACGACCGGCTTCGTGCGGGCGCTGCCGGAGGAGCTGGAGGACGCCGCGCAGGTCGACGGCGCCAGCCCCGTGCAGACCTTCCGCCACGTGCTGCTGCCGCTGCTGCGGCCGATCCTGCTCGTCGGCGGCGTGATCCTGATGATCACCGTCTGGAACGACTTCTTCTTCGCCCTCTTCCTGATCCAGGGCGAGGGCAGCGCGACCCTGCCGCTGACGCTCTTCCAGTTCGCGTCGAGCACCGTCGACACGTTGAGCTGGAACCTCGTCTTCGCGCACGTCGTGCTCACCAGCCTGCCGCTGGTGATCGTCTACCTGTTCGTCCAACGCCGCGTGCTCAGCGGCCTCACCGAAGGAGCGGTCAAGGGATGACCCAGGCCCCCGGCAACTTCGACCTCGTGCTCGACCTGATCCGCCGCGAGGTCGACAGCGGGCGCCTGCCGACGGCCGTCTTCGGCGTCGCCACCTCGCAGGGGATCCAGGTCCTGGAGGCGTTCGGCTCGACCGGCAGGCGGCCGATCGTCACCGACGACACCTTCCTGCTCTTCTCGGCCTCCAAGCCGCTCGTCGCGCTGACCGCGCTGCGGCTGGTCGAGCAGGGCAAGCTGGCGCTGCGCACGGCGCTCTCAGAGGCGCTGCCGCAGTTCGGCGTCGCGCGGATCGGCGACGAGGTCTCGCTCTGGCACCTGCTGACGCACACCGCCGGGATCGTCGAGGCGACCGTGACGCCCGAGACGAGCGTGCGCGAGCAGCTGCTGACCGCGCCGCAGATGTTCCGCGCGGGCGAGTACGCGCTCTACTGCAACGTCGCGTTCGAGGGGATCGCGGCGCTCGTCGAGTTCGCCGCCGGCGGCTCCTTCCACGACCACCTCGTCAACGACCTCAACGCGCTGACGGGCGTCGGCGGGCTGACGTACGACCCGACCGTCGAGGTCGTGCCGGTCGCCGGCCTCGACCGCGTCCTCTTCGACGTGCAGCGCTTCCGCGATCTCAAGCACCCGGCCGGCGCGCTCAACGCACGCGCCGAGGACCTGCTGTCGCTCGGCTCGATGCTGCTGCGCGGCGACCGCTCGCTGGTCCATCCGACGACGCTCGCCGCGATGCTGACGCCGCAGACGGCGGGGATCCCGCGGCTGCTGCCCGACCCGCTCCACATCGGCCCCGGCACCGGCCAGGAGTGGGGCATGGTCTGGAACATGCGGATGGGCTCGCCGACGCTGCTGGAACAGCGGTTGTACGGACATGGCGGCCTCTCCGGATGTCAATGGTGGATGTATCCGGACCACGACGCCTGCTTCGTCCTGTTGACTGGGCTGATGAACCCGCTCGACGTCGGCGTCGACCTCGACAACGTCCACAACGCCTTCACGACGTGCCTGTCGCCGGCGGGAGCCCTCGACGCACCCCCGGAGGAGGTACCTGCATGAGCGCCCCGTCATACGCCAGCGGCGTCTCCGACGTGCCGCTGATCGGCGAGACGATCGGCGAGAACCTGCGCGGCACCGCGCGCCGCTGCGGCGACCGCGACGCGCTCGTCGCCTGCGAGCAGGGTCTGCGCTGGACCTACGCCGAGCTCGACGCCGCCGTCGACCGGCTCGCCAGCGGTCTGCTCGCGCTCGGCGTCGCGAAGGGCGACCGCGTCGGCCTGTGGTCGCCCAACCGCTGGGAGTGGGTGCTGGTCCAGTACGCGACCGCGCGGATCGGCGCCGTGCTCGTCAACGTCAACCCCGCCTACCGCACGCACGAGCTGTCCTACGCCTTGAGACAGTCGGGCACGAGCGTGCTGTTCGCCGCACGCGCCTTCAAGAGCAGCGACTACGCCGCGATGGTCGCGCAGGTCCGCGACGGGCTGAGCGAGCTGCGCGAGGTCGTCCTCTTCGACGACGACCCGGCCTGGGAGCGCCTCGTCGCGACGCCGGCCGACGACGCCGCGCTGGCCGAGCGGGCGGCGACGCTGAGCTTCGACGACCCGATCGACATCCAGTACACGAGCGGGACGACCGGCGCGCCGAAGGGCGCGACGCTCAGCCACCACAACCTGCTCAACAACGGCTTCTTCGTCGGCGAGCTGATCGACTACACCGAGCAGGACCGCGTCTGCATCCCGGTCCCCTTCTACCACTGCTTCGGCATGGTGATGGGCAACCTCGCGGCCACGTCGCACGGCGCCTGCATGGTGATCCCGGCCGCCGGCTTCGATCCGGCAGCGACCTTGCGCGCCGTCGCGCAGGAGCGCTGCACCTCGCTCTACGGCGTGCCGACGATGTTCATCGCGATGCTCGCCGACCCGACCTTCGCCGAGCACGACCTCAGCTCGCTGCGGACCGGCATCATGGCCGGCTCCCCGTGCCCGATCGAGGTGATGAAGCAGGTGATCGACAGGATGCACATGGGCGAGGTGTCGATCTGTTACGGCATGACCGAGACCTCTCCCGTCTCGACGCAGACGCGCACCGACGACCCGCTCGAGCTGCGCGTCGGCTCGGTCGGCCGCGTCGGCCCGCACGTCGAGGTGAAGGTCGTCGACCCCGAGACCGGCCTCGTCGTCGAGCGCGGTCAGACCGGCGAGCTGTGCACGCGCGGCTACAGCGTGATGCTCGGATACTGGGGCGAGCCGGAGAAGACGTCGGAGGCGATCGACGCCGCCGGCTGGATGCACACCGGCGACCTCGCGACGATGGACGACGGCGGCTACCTCGCGATCGTCGGGCGGATCAAGGACATGGTCATCCGCGGCGGCGAGAACGTCTACCCGCGTGAGGTCGAGGAGCTGC
This sequence comes from Conexibacter stalactiti, assembly GCF_033542075.1. Taxonomy (NCBI): domain Bacteria; kingdom Bacillati; phylum Actinomycetota; class Thermoleophilia; order Solirubrobacterales; family Conexibacteraceae; genus Conexibacter; species Conexibacter stalactiti. The sequence continues at coordinate 66,976 of NZ_JAWSTH010000001.1, read as the reverse complement.
TCTACCTGCACGAGGACGTGATCGACGTCCAGGTCGTCGGCGTCCCCGACGAGAAGTACGGCGAGGAGCTGTGCGCGTGGGTGCGGCTGCGCGAGGGCGCCAGCCTGGAGGCCGACGACGTGCGCGCCTTCTGCCGCGAGCGCGTCGCGCACTTCAAGGTCCCCAGGCACGTGCTGTTCGTCGAGGAGTTCCCGATGACGGTCACCGGGAAGGTGCAGAAGTACAAGATGCGCGAGACGACGATCGAGCAGCTCGGCCTCGTCGCCGAGGAGGCGACGCGATGACGAGCGGGATGTACCGCCGCTTCGTCCCGGCCGAGCGCCGCAGACGGATGGCCGCGCTGCTGCAGAGACGCGGCTCGGTCTCGATCGCGGAGCTTGAGGAGGCGTTCGGGATCTCCGCGATGACGGCGCGGCGCGACCTCGCGGCGCTGGAGGAGCGCGGGCTGGTGACGCGCACCTGGGGCGGCGCGAGCACGCTCGCGCCGGTCGCCCACGAGGCGTCGTTCGCCGATCGTCTCCAGCGCGACGTCGAGCGCAAGCGCAGGCTCGCGGACGAGGCCTACAAGCTCGTCAAGCCGAACGAGACGCTGCTCGTCGACTCGTCGAGCACCGCCTGGTACTTCGTCGAGCGGCTGCTGGAGGAGCCGCTGCCGTGCACGGTCATCACCAACTCGCTGGCGGTGATGGACCTCGCCGAGCAGACGCCGCCCGGGATGCAGTTCGTCGTCGTCGGCGGGATCCTGCGCTCGCTGTCGCGCTCGACCGTCGGGCCGGCGGCGACGAAGGCGATCCGCGGCTACTACGCCGACCGCGCGGTCGTCTCCGTCTACGGCGTCGGCACCGACGGCTCGCTGACCGACCCCGACGCCTACGAGTCGGAGGTGAAGGCGGCGATCGTCTCGCGAGCGCGCGAGCCGATGCTGCTGGTCGACGCGTCGAAGTTCGGCACCTTGGCGCAGAACCGCATCGGCGACGTGGAGGAGTTCGGCCACGCGATCACCGCCGACGTCGGCCAGGACGCGATCGACATGCTCGCCGCGGCCGGCGTGGAGCTCCACGAAGCCTGAGCCATGGGCACATACGGGGATGGAAATTGCGTGGGCGAGCTGCGAGGGGAGCGGCTGCGCTGCGAGCGGCTCGTCGACCCGCTCGCGATCGCCGCGGCGGCGCCGCGGCTGAGCTGGATCGCGGCGCCCGCGGGCGAGGGCGGCGGCGCCGGCCGTGGCGCGCGGCAGACGTCCTACCGCGTCCGCGCGGCGGCGACGCGCGCTGCGCTGCTCGCCGGCGAGCAGCTGATCTGGGACTCGGGGCGGGTGGTCTCCGGCGACGCGCTCGCCGTGGCGTGGGGCGGGCGACCGCTGGCGCCCGGCGAGCGTGTCGTCTGGGACGTGACGCTGTGGGACCAGCATGGCGAGGCCGGGCCGCGCAGCGTGCCGGCCAGCTTCGCCGCCGCGCCTGAGGAGTGGGGCGGCGCGCAGTGGATCGGCCACGGCCACCCCTGGGCCGAGCACACGCCGGCGTCGGGGGCCGAGCTGGACCCGCTGCACAACATGGGGATGACCTCGGCGCTGCTGCGCACGCGCTTCGCGCTGAGCGGCGCGCCGGTCGTGCGCGCGACCGCCTACGCGACCGCGCGCGGCCTCTACCGCCTGCGGCTCAACGGCGCGCGCGTCGGCGACCACGAGCTGGCGCCCGGCTGGACCGACTACCGCAGACGGATCCACTACCAGGCATTCGACGTCACCGACCATTTGCGCGACGGCGACAACGCGCTCGGCGTCGAGCTGGGCGAGGGCTGGTACGCCGGCTACGTCGGCTGGATGATGAAGAAGGCCGGCGGCCACTACGGGCAGCGGCCGAGCGCGCTCGTGCAGCTCGTGATCGAGCACGCCGACGGCACGCTCACGCGGATCGTCTCCGACGCGAGCTGGCGCGGCACGCGCGGGCCGCGGCTCTACTCCGACCTGCAGCACGGCGAGCGCTACGACGCGCGCGACGCCGAGCGCGGCTGGGACGACAGCGGCTTCGACCACTCGCGCTGGCAGGCGGTCGTCGTGCACGCGCCACCGGAGCGCGCGCTGTTGCAGCCGCAGCCGTGCGAGCCGGCGCGCGTCACGCGCGAGCTGCCGGCCGTCGCGCTGAGCGAGCCGCAGCCCGGCCGCTGGATCTTCGACCTCGGGCAGAACATGGTCGGCTGGGCGCGGCTGCGCGCCGCCGGGCCGCGCGGCACGACGATCACGCTGCGCTTCGGGGAGATGCTCGCCGCCGACGGCACGCTCTACGCGGAGAACCTGCGCACCGCCGCGCAGCGCGACACCTTCGTGCTCAGCGGCGACCCGAGCGGCGGCGCCGAGAGCTTCGAGCCGGCCTTCACCGTCCACGGCTTCCGCTTCGTCGAGGTCAGCGGCCTCGCCGAGCGGCCGCGGCTGGAGGACCTGACCGGCCGCGTCGTGCACAGCGACGCGCCGTGGGCCGGCGCGTTCGCCTGCTCCGACGAGCTGCTGAACGCGCTCGCGCGCAACGCCGAGTGGGGCCAGCGCGGCAACTTCCTCTCGATCCCGACCGACTGCCCGCAGCGCGACGAGCGGCTCGGCTGGCTCGCCGACACGCAGGTCTTCGCCGCCACCGCGCTGCGCAACATGGACTGCACCGCCTTCCTCGCGAAGTGGCTGCAGGACGTGCGCGACGCGCAGGCCGACGACGGCGCCTTCCCCGACGTCGCGCCGCTGCCGCCCGACTACGACGTGCTCTCGCACGGCGCGCCCGGCTGGGGCGACGCCGGCGTGATCGTGCCGTGGCTGGTGTGGCAGGCGTCGGGCGACCGCCGCGTGCTCGAGCAGGCCTACCCGTCGATGGAGCGGTGGATGGCGCACATCGCGGAGGGCAACCGTGACTACGTTCGCCGCAACGCGCTCTACAACAGCTACGGCGACTGGCTGAACGTCGACGCCGTCACCGACAAGGCGCTGCTGGCGACCGCCTACTGGGCGCTCGACGCGCGGCTGCTGGCGGAGATCGCGCGCGACCTCGGGCGGATGGAGCGCGAGGTCGCGCGCTGGCAGGCGCTGCACGCGCGCGTCGCCGCCGCCTTCCGCGCCACCTGGCTCGACGGCGACGGGCGCCTGCGCAGCGAGGTCGCGACGCAGACCGCCTGCCTGCTGGCGCTGCACGCCGAGCTGCTCGACGGCGAGGCGCAGCGGGCCGCGGTCGCGGCGCAGCTCGCCGACGACGTGCTCGCGCGCGGCCGCCACCTCTCGACCGGCTTCCTCGGCACCGGCCTGCTCTGCCCCGTGCTGACCGAGCACGGCTACGCCGAGCTGGCCTACGACCTCGCGCTCGCCGACACGGCGCCGTCGTGGGGCGCGCAGGTGCGCGCTGGCGCGACGACGACGTGGGAGCGCTGGGACGGCTGGAGCGAGGCCGACGGCTTCGCCTCGCCGAACATGAACTCCTTCAACCACTACGCCTTCGGCGCGATCGGCGAGTGGCTGCACCGCCACGTCGCCGGGCTCGACCAGGAGCCGGGCAGCGCCGGCTGGGCGCACGTGCGGATCCGTCCGTTCCCCGACCCGCGCCTGAGCTGGGCGCGCGCCGAGCACGCCTCGCCGCGCGGGCCCGTGCGCAGCGGCTGGGAGCTGGTCGACGACGAGCTGGCGCTCGACGTCGAGATCCCGCCCGGCGCGCGCGCGACCGTGCACGTCCCCGCCGCCGATCCCGCGCAGGTGCGCGAGGGCGGCCGCCCGCTGGCCGACGCGCCCGGCGTCGTGCTCGCCGGCGCGGCCGACGGGCGCGTGCTCGTCGAGGTGCCGGCCGGCCGCTACGTCTTCACCGCGCCGCTGCTCGGCGCGCTGCAGCACACGACTTCGCCTCATCGATAACCCGATCACGGAGGGGCGCGGCACGCGCCCCTCCCGAGGAGAGAGGAAGGACCCGATGGGACGCATGCGTCGCATGGGCTTGCCCCTGCTCGCAGTCGCGGCCGGTCTCGCGCTGCCCGCCACCGCGCTGGCAGACGAGTGCTCGCTGCTCACTGACGGTGGCAGCTTCGCCACCAACGCGCAGCTGCTCGACTACGCCGAGCAGCTGGAGGAGTTCGGACCGCGCCCGACCGGCTCGGCCGCGCACACCGAGTACATCGACTGGCTCGAGGACGAGATCTCGGCGGTGCCCGGGATCACGACCTCCGAGCTGTCCTACGAGATCGACCGCTGGGACTCCGGCACGACGTCGCTGACGGTCGGCTCGACGAGCCTTCCGGTCGCCGGCGCGGTGCCGTTCACCGCCGCCACGCCGAGCGGCGGGGCGAGAGCGGAGTACGTCTACCTGCCGTCGGGCACGAACATCACCGCCGCCAACTCGGCCGGCAAGATCGTCGTGCGCGACCTGCCGTGGAACAACGCGCCGTACCTGCTGTTCTACCCGCCGCTGCTCGGCTGGTCGGTCTACGACCCGGGCCTGACGATCAACATGCTCGGCTCCGACTCGACCGAGATCCTGGCGCAGGCCGGCGTCGACGCGGCCGCCGCCAGAACGGCCGGCGCCGCCGCCGTGCTGATGGTCAGCCAGCTGCCGCACAGCCAGATCGCGGGCACGTACGCGCCGTACGAGGGGCTGCCGATCGGCGTTCCCGCCGCCTTCCTCGGCGTCGACGAGGGCACGGCGCTGAAGGCCGCGATCGCCAGAGGCGGCGCGACCGGCACGTTCGTCTCCGAGGTCAGATGGACGCCGGCCAGAACGCGCACCGTGCTGGCGACGCTGAGAGGCGGCAGCGATCGCAAGATCGTCGTCACCTCGCACACCGACGGCATGAACCCCGTCTGGGACAACGGCCCGCTGTCGATCCTCGCGCAGGCGAGATACCTCGCATCGCTGCCGATCGAGTGCCGTCCGAAGACGATCCAGTTCGCCTTCACGACCGCCCACCTCTACCAGCACCTGACCGGGCCCGACAGACGCGAGGGCGGTGCCGGCCAGTACGCCGCGCAGCTCGACAGAGAGTACGACGAGGGCAGAGTCGCGGCCGTGATCGTGCTGGAGCACCTCGGCGCGCGCCGCTACGACGCCGTCGGGCGCGGTGGCAGCCTGCCGGGCAAGCAGCTCGTCGCGGACAGATCGCTCAACGAGCTGCTGCTGCTGCCGGTGACCGATTCCAACGCGATGCGCAGCCTGGTGAGAGCGCGGATCGAGGCGCGCGACGTGCGCCGCACCGCGATGGTGAAGGGGCTCAGCGCCGCCGACCTGGCGACAGTCCCGCACCATTGCTCGTTCGGCGGCGAGGGCACGCCGTACGTCCAGCACCTGCTGCCGACGATCTCGCCGATCGCCGCGCCGAAGATGCTGTTCACGCCGCAGTTCGGCGTCGAGGCGCTCGACATCGACCTGATGCGGCGGGCGACGCTCGCCTTCACCGACGTCGTGCTCGGGCTCGGCCCGATGTCGCAGTCCGACATCGCCGGCGACTTCACGTTCATGCGCGACCAGCGCGCGAGAGGAGCGAGAACATGCGTCTGAGGACGCGCAGCGCCGTGATCGCGGGGGTCGCCGCGGCGGCCCTCGCGGCGGGGGCGGCGAGCGCCGCGGCAGCTCCGCCGCCGTTCATTCCCATCGAACTCCAGACGATCCCGCTGCCGGCCGGCTACGCCGCCTCGACGCCGATCTGGACGCAGGACGGCAGACACCTGATCTTCTCCTCCGGAGGTCAGCTGCACGTGGTCAACGAGGACGGCACCGGGCTGAGATGCATCAGCTGCGGGCTCTCCAACGACCCCAGAATCGTGCCGGCTGCGCAGGAGGCGTTCAAGGACGTCTTCCCCGACGGCAGACGCGTGATGTGGGGTGACTTCGAGCGCGCCTTCGTGCTCGAATGCGCGCCGAGCGTGCTGCAGTGCGACTCCAAGACGCTGCTGCCGGTCGACGTCAGCGGCGAGAGAGGGACCGGCATCCCGGGCCTGCTCGACCCGCTGATCCTCGGCTCCGGCGTCTGGCATCTGTCGCCCGACGGCGAGCACATCGGCTGGACCGCCAGCCGCCTCGACACACGCCCGATGCTCGTCGCGAGACTGGAGCGCAGAACCGACAGATACGTCGCCACCAACATCAAGACGGTCAACCCGCCCGGGCCGAGAAACGGCCTCGACAGCAACCCGGTCGGCTGGACCAACGGCGGCGCGCTCTACGAGCTGAAGGGCTTCACCGACGGCGGCGCCTCGGTCACGTACGTGACGAGCCAGTTCGAGGGCAACCCCGACCTCTACAAGACGAACCTCGCGACCGGCCAGGTGACGCGCCTGACCGGCCATCCCGACTGGGACGAGGACGGCGGCGACTCGCCCGACGGCGAGCTGATGCTGCTGCACTCCGACCGCGGCATGCACCGCGTCGACGCGGCCGGCCTGCTGCCGCGGCGCTCGTTCGTCGACTACCCGATCTCGGTCAACGCCGCGATCTACTACGTCGGCCACGACGAGGGCTTCCAGTGCGACCTGCAGCCGTGGCTGCTGCCGGCCAGCGGCGACGGCTCCGGCAGACTGCTCGGCCAGCCGCTGGCGCCGTACGAGGGCGGCGACCTGCATCCGCAGAACAACGTCCCCGGCCGCGGCGCGTGGAACCCGACCAGCACGAAGGTCGCGCTGACGGAGATGTCGTACACGACCAACCTCGGCTCCAACCGCCTGCTGGTCGCGGCGCTCAAGCGCAGAGCGACGACGCCGCTGCCGGTCGTCTCCTCGGCGGTCGGGTCGTGGGCGAGAGCGCCCGGCGACTACAAGGGCACGATCGACTCAAACGCCCTGCTGGTGACCGTCAACGGCCTCCACTCCGGCCGCGCCTTCCTGACGCACTTCGGCACGATCGCCGCGGGCAACTGGTCGGTCACCTACGACAGATACTCCGACGACGGCCTCTCGTTCGTCAGCGGCACCGAGAGCATCGTCTCGCCGCTGCTGGCGCAGACGCCGGCGACCAACAGAGCCGATCTCGTCATCACCGGTGCGAGAACCGGCTACATGAGAGCCGATTACACGATCGGCCGCCTCGGTGGCAGACCGGTCGCCAGCGGCCATGTCGAGGCCGAGCTGGACGGCTACAGACTGTCGGGCGACATCCCGAGACTGGGCGCCTGTCCCGACAAGCTGCCGAGAACGGCGCCGCTGGAGCTGGAGGCGAGCGTCGCCGCCGGCAGCGGCGGCACGCGCGTCGTGACCGCCCACGTCGAGGCCGACAGCGACCCCGACGGCTACGCCGCCGGCAGCTTCGGCGACCGCCGTCCGGTCCAGGGCGCGGTCGTGACCGTCGGCGGCGTCAGCGCCGAGACCGACGCCAGAGGGGACGCCACCGTCGTCGTCCCGGCCGGCTCCAGCGGCCCGCTGGAGGTCGTCGCGACCGCCGGTGACACGTTCACCGCCGACAGAACCGAGGTGCAGTGATGAAGGCGATGCGGATGCTGGCGACGGCGCTCGTGGCGCTGGTCGCGCTCGCGTGCGGGCTCTTCGGCGGTGCCGCCGTCGCGGCGCCGGTCGAGGCGAGATACCAGGCGACCGGCCCGTGGGCCGTCTCGACCGCGACCGTCAACGACGGCAGCGGCAGAGCGATCTTCCAGCTCTACTACCCGACGGCGCTCGGCTCCGGCGGCGTCAGACACCCGATCGTGACGTGGGGCAACGGCTCGCTGGCGACGCCGGCCGACTACCCGGGGCTGCTCAACCACCTCGCCTCGTGGGGGTACGCCGTCGTCGCCTCGACCAGCTCGACGACCGGCAAGGGGACCGAGGTGCTCGCCGGCGCGCAGTACCTGGTCGCCGCGGCCTCCGATCCCGCGAGCGTCTTCAACGGCAAGCTCGACACCGCGCACGTCGCGGCGGTCGGGCACTCGCAGGGCGCCGGCGGGGCGATCAACGCGACGACGAGATCGAGCGGGCTGATCACCTCGACCGCCGTCTGGGCGCTGCCCGCCGCGCTGTGGGTCAGCAGAGGCGACGAGTTCGACGTCTCGCAGCTGAGAGGTCCCGCCTTCTTCATGGGCGGGCAGTGGGACGTGCTGATCGCCGGCCCCTCGGTCGTCACCGGCTACTACAGAGCGGCCGGCGGCCCGGCCGCCGCGGCCGTGCTGAAGGGCGGCGACCACAACACGATCCAGAGAACGGGTGGCGGCACGCTCGGCTACCTGACGGCGTGGCTGAAGTACACGCTCGACGGCGACGCGACGGCGCGCACGGCGTTCGCCGGCAGCGCGCCGGAGCTGCTCACCAACACGCTCTGGCAGAACCAGGCGGTGCGCTCGCTGCCGTAGGGGGCGGGCGAGGTGACCCGCGGCCGCCGCTCCGGGGGGAGCGGCGGCCGCGACGCGCTCAGCGCGTCAGGGCTGCGGGATCACCCACAGCTTGCGGTTGGCGAAGCCGGCGGTCGAGCCGGGGCAGCCGCACGCGAACGCGTAACGCAGCTCGTAGGTGTGGGGCCCGGGCGTCGTCTGGAAGAGGACGGTGCTCGGGGCGCCGAACGAGAAGCAGATGAAGCCGTTGCCGGGCGTGCCGAACGTGCTCACGGTCGCGCCGTCGTTGTCGACGCCGAAGAGGAAGCCGTCGGGACCGCAGGTCGTGCCGATCGCCTGACCGTCGATCGGTTCGTCGTCCTCGAACAGCGAGACGGCGCCCGCGCCGTCGACGGTGGCGATCGAGTTGGCCGCGGCGGCGACCGCGATCGTGCCCGACTCCGGCACCGTGACCGTCACCTGCGGACCGCCGAGTCTGACCCAGGTCGTCGAGTCGGTCGTGATCTCGCCGGCGACGGAGGCGTATCTCGTCAGCGCCGGGCTGCTGCCGACCGGGCCGGCGGGGCCCTGTGGGCCGGTCGCGCCCTGCGACCCGGCGGGTCCCTGCGCGCCCTGCTGTCCGGCGGCGCCCTGCGAACCGTTCGCGCCGTTTCTGCCGGCCGGCCCGCGCGGCCCCGTCTTGCCGCGCGTGACCGCCGCTCTTCTGCAGACCTTCTTCTTCTTGCCTCTGACCTTCTTGACGACGCAGCGCTGCGTCGTCGATCTTCTCTTCGTTGCGGCGGCTGCCGGGCTCGTCGCGGAGCACGCGACGAGCACGGCGGCCAGCACGGCTGCGGCAGCTCGTTTCATGCCCCCTTCATCGGAGGCACGTGCAGCGAGCTTGAGCGCCTAACCGAACAGCGTGCGGTTTCGGCGTCAGCGCGACAGGCTGTAGTCCTTGCCGGCGAAGCAGTAGTCGAACTCGAAGCGGCCGGTGCCGAGCAGTGGCGAGGTGTCCTCGACGTTGAACTTGCCGGTGACGACGTCGCCGTTGATGCGGCCGTCGAACTTCAACTTGATGAAGCCGTAGCCTCTCGTCGCCTCGTAGGCGAAGCTGCCGTCGGCGGCGACCGTCGGGTCGGGGTCGTCGCCGAACATCCCGTACGAGACGTTCTTCTGCTTGCTCGACTTCGTGCAGTACGTCGTGATCGTGCCGCTGAAGCTGAGCACGCGGCCGTTCTCGACGACCATCACCTGTCCGTCGGGCGCTCTGTAGGTGCCGTCGAAGCCGGCGCCGCTTCTGCCGCCGCCCGTTCTGCCGCCGTCGTTGCCAGGTCTCGTCGGCGTGCCTCTTCTCGGTGCCGGGCCGAGCTTCGCGGTCACGGTCGCTCTCGTCGTGCGCGCCTTGCCGCTCGGTCCTCTCAGCGTCAGCGTCGCCGACAGCTTCAGCGACCGCTTCTTCGCCAGCGTGCGCGCCGCCGGCTTCGACAGCTTCACCGTCAGCGAGCGGTTGCCGCGCGCGGTCAGCGAGACCTTCGCGGAGCCGGCCTTCCTGCTTCCCTGCTTGAGCGTCAGGCTGCCCTTCAGCGCGACGTCGTAGGGGTTGGCGAGCGCGATCGTGACGACGCCCTTCTTCGTCGCCGCGGCGCTGCCGGCGAGCTTCAGCGTCGGGCCCGCTCTCGGCGGCTCGACGCGCGGCGCCTGCGTTCTCTCCTCGCCCTGGCCCGGGGGCGTCACCGGCGGGCCGGGCGGCGCCGGCGGCGGCGGGGGCGGCGGGGGCGGCGTCACCACGCCGCCGTCGGGGTCCTGCGTCTCGTCGCCGAGACCGTCGCCGTCGCGATCGGGCTCGATGTCGGCCTGGTAGAGCCAGTAGGCCTCCGAGCTCTCCGACGGCGCGCGCGTCTCGCCGTCGGCCAGCGGCGGCGTCCAGGTGAGCGCGATGTCGGAGCCGAGGCCGATCGGGTTCAGCTCACGCGACAGCCCCGCGCCGCCGAGCAGGTCGACGGCGAGCACGTCGCCGGCCTGGACCGGCAGCTGGGCGAGGTACTCGGCGCTGCCGGCGGTCGTCGGCAGCGACTCCGTCGCGGTCGTGCCGCCGCCGACGCGGCGCAGCCGCGCCTGGCCGCCCTCGCCGTGGACGCGCCAGCGCACGACGACGCCGCGCTCGCTCACGCGCTGGTCGATGTTCGAGAGGCGGTCCTGCGCGATCGTGCAGGCGGCCGCGGGCGCGCAGCCGATCAGCGGCGTGGTGGGGATCGCGATGGCGGGGCTTGCCCCGATCGTCGTCGCGGCGGACGCGGAGGCGGGAAGCAGGAGCGGTGCGGCGAGCACGGCCCCGAGCAGTCTGAGACGGGACATCGGCCGACGGTACGGCGCGCTCCGCCATCCGGCATGGGGGAACTCCCTCCTCCTCTTCCTGTAACCCCAGGGTTGCGCCTCGTCCTGGTGATGTGTAACCTGCGGGTGACACTACGACGGTGGAGGTTCACCATGACGGCAGATCGGATCGAACGCGACGTGCTGATCGACGCACCCGTCGAGCGCGTCTGGGAGCTGCTGACCGAGGCCGAGCACGTCGGCCGCTGGTTCGGCGACGCCGGCGCCGAGATCGACCTGCGCCCCGGCGGCGAGATCCTCTTCCGCTGGAGCGAGCACGGTGACGCGCGCGGACGGGTCGAGGTCGTCGAGCGGCCCCACCGCTTCGCCTACACGTGGGCGCCGTTCGGGCCGAGAGGAGCGGGGATCGAGCCCGAGGCTCCCGCGCCGGGCAACTCGACGCTCGTCGAGTTCACGCTCGCCGCCGAGGGCGGCAGCACGCGACTGAGCGTGGTCGAGAGCGGTTTCGCCGCGCTCGACGGCGACGCCGAGACGGTCGCCGGGCACCTCGCCGGCAACACGCGCGGCTGGCCGCTGGAGCTGGCCGACCTGGTCGCCTACGCGGCGGGAACGCCGGCGTCGCGATGAGCGCCGCCGCCGTCGCCCCCGATCCGGCGCCGGAGGTCTTCGCCGCGCTCGCCGACCCGACCCGCTGGCGGCTGCTCGGCACGCTCGCCGAGCAGGGGGAGGGCACGGCGACGACGCTCGCGGCGCAGCTGCCGGTCAGCCGCCCCGCGGTCATCAAGCACCTCGTCGTGCTCGACAGAGCGGGGCTGGTGCAGCGGCGGCGAGCGGGCCGCGAGGTGCGCTACCGCGTCGAGCCGCAGCGGCTCGACGCGACGGCGCGGCGGATGGCCGACCTCGCCGCCGCCTGGGACCGTCGCCTCGACGCGATCAAGCGGCTGGCCGAGGAGGTCTGAGCCGCTGCAAGTCCGCGTGCGGCGGTCGCGCGCGCGGGGGCGGCTGGGTACGCTCCCGCGCGCTCCGCCCGCCGAATCGCTCACCGAAGGGACCTGATGACTCGCGCTTCCGCACGCCCAGCTCGTGCGACGCTCGCCGCTGCGCTGACGCTGCTCGCCGGCCCCGCCGCCGCGACCGCCGTCGCCGCGCCGGTCGTCAACCCGAGCTTCGAGCGCACGTCGGCGACGAGCAGCGAGTTCACCAGCCAGAACGATCCGCTGCCGATCAAGGGCTGGGAGTTCTGGGATCCCGAGCGGCTGATCGCGCCGGTCGGCGACCCCGCCAGCGGGCTGGCGACCGTGCTCGGCGCCTGGCGGCCGACCGCCACCGCCTACCCGGGCGGCCTGCCGGCCGGCGGCGCGGTCGCCTTCCTCTACGCCGCGGCCGGTGCCGGCAACGGCGAGCTGGGCCTGCGCCAGCAGACGCGCACCCGGCTGACCGCCGGCGTCCGCTACCTGCTGCGCGTGCAGATCGGCAACCCGCGCGCCGGCGCCCATCGCGGCTTCGCCGTCAGCGGCTTCCCCGGCTATCGCGTCGAGCTGCGCGCCGGCGGCCGGCTGCTCGCGCACGAGCAGGATCGCATCCAGCCGGCCGAGGGCCTGTTCGTCGAGACCGGCGTCGCCTACAGCGCGACCGCCGACGATCGCGCGCTCGGCCAGCCGATCGAGATCCGCCTCGTCAACCGCAACGCGCGCGCCGGCGCCGAGGTCGACTTCGACGACGTGCGCCTGCAGACCGCGCGCGCCAACGGCGGCGGTGCGTCGCTCGGCTCCAGCGGCGTCGCGGGCGTCGTGCAGAGCGGCGGCGGCAGCGGCGGCGCCTCCAGCGGCGGTGCCGGCGGTGCGCCGACGAGCGCCGCTCCGACGACCGGCAACGGCGGGGCGGCTCCGGCCGAAGACGTCGATCCGGCGACCGAGCAACTCGCCGGCGGCGGCTCGGGCGGCGGCGCCGCAGCGCCGCCGCAGTAGCGCGACCTAGTGCGCGAGCACCGGCTCCGCGTGCGGGTCGAGCTCCTTCACGCCGCTGGTCATCAGCAGCGCGGAGAGGATCGTGCCGAGCGCGAAGATGCCGGCCGACCACCAGAACGCGGTCGTGTAGCCGTGCACGGCGGCGGCCTCGGCCGCCTGCGGGCCGTTGTCGGCGATGTAGCCGCTGACGGCGCTGGCGAACAGCGTCGAGAGCAGCGCGGTGCCGATCGAGCCGCCGACCTGCTGCGTCGTGTTGACCATCGCCGAGGCGATCCCGGCCTCGGTCTTGGCGACGCCGACGGTCGCGATGCTCATCCCCGGCGCGAAGACGAGGCCGAGGCCGAGACCCATCAGCACCAGCGGCGGCAGCACGTGCGTGGCGTAGCTGGAGTCGACGCCGACCTGCGCCAGCCACGCCATCGCGATCGCCGACATCGCCATGCCGGGCACGACGAGCGCCTTGTGGCCGAAGCGCGGCATCAGCTTGGCCGTCGCCATCGTCGCGGTCAGCATGATCGCGAAGCTCAACGGCAGGAAGGCGAGGCCGGTCTCGACCGGTGAGAAGCCGAGCGTCTGCTGCAGGTAGTACGTCAGGAACAGGAAGACGCCGAACATGCCGGCACCGGTGATGCCCATCGCGATGTAGGCGCCGCCGCGGTCGCGGTCCTTGACGACGTGCAGCGGCAGCAGCGGGTTGGCGACGCGCGTCTGCAGCGCGACGAAGGCGCCGAGCAGCACGACGGCGGCGACGAGGAAGCCGATCGTGATCCCCGCGCCCCAGCCGTCGCTCTCGGCCTTCGCGAAACCGAAGACGAGCGCGAACAGACCGAGGCCGGAGGTCAGCGTGCCGGGTATGTCGATCCGCGGCTTGTCGGGGTGGGCCTGCTCGTGCAGCAGCGCGAGGCCGCCGAGCGCGGCCGGGATCGCGAACAGCAGGTTGACGTAGAGGCACCAGCGCCACGACAGGTACTCGGTCAGGACGCCGCCGAGCAGCAGGCCGATCGCGGCGCCGGAGCCGGCGATCGCGCCGAAGACGCCGAACGCTCTGCCGCGCTCGGCCGGATCGGTGAAGGTGGTGGTCAGCAGCGACAGCGCGGCCGGCGCCAGCAGCGCGCCGAAGGCGCCCTGGAGCGCGCGGGCGAAGACGAGCATGCCGAAGCTCTGCGCGGCGCCGCCGAGGGCGGAGGCGACGGCGAAGCCGATCAGGCCGACGACGAAGACGCGCTTGCGGCCGATCAGGTCGCCGATGCGGCCGCCGAGCAGCAGGAGAGAACCGAACGCGAGCGCGTAGGCGGTCACGACCCACTGGCGGTTGGCGTCGCTGAAGCCGAGCGCCTCCTGGGCGGAGGGCAGCGCGATGTTCACGATCGTCGCGTCGAGCACGACCATCAGCTGCGCGATCCCGATCACGGCGAGGATCAGCCAGCGGCGCGCGTGGTGCGGGTCGGAGGTGGTGGTGTGAGAGGAGGACATCGGGCCTTTCAAAGAAGCGGAGGAACTATCTCGACTTCTCAACGGTAGCAGCTAAGCGGAGAAGCTTCCTCCGCATTCGCTACAGTCCGACCATGAGCAGAGCCCGCGACGCTTCCGCCGAGCCGCAGCCGAAGCCGCTGCGCAAGGACGCCGAGCGCAACCTGCGGCGGATCCTCGACGCCGCCAGAGAGGTCTTCGCCACGCGCGGCCTCGGCGCCACGATGGACGATGTCGCCCATCACGCCGGCGTCGGCGTCGGCACTGTCTACCGCCGCTTCGCCAACAAGGAGGAGCTGATCGACGCGCTGTTCGAGGACCGCATCGCGGCGCTCGCGCAGCTGGCGCGCGACGGCCTCGCCCACGACGACCCGTGGCTGGGGCTCGTCTCCTTCATGGAGCGGGCGCTCGTCGCGCAGGCCGACGACAGGGGCCTCAAAGAGCTGCTGTTCGACACCGCCCACGGTCAGCAGCGCGTCTCGCACGCTCGTGAGCAGATGGCGCCGGTCGTCACCGAGCTGTTCGAGCGGGCGCGCGCCGCCGGCTGCCTGCGCGACGACGTCGAGGGGCCGGACATGCCGCTGCTGCAGCTGATGCTCGGCACCGTCGTCGACTTCTCGCGCGAGGTCTCGCCGCAGCTGTGGCGGCGCTACCTGACGATCGTGCTCGACGGCCTGCGCGCCCGCCGCGACGACGCCGCGCCGCTGCCGGTGCCGGCGCTCGACGAGCCGCAACTCGACGCCGCGATGGGCGCCTGGAAGACCTCGTTGCGCTGAGCGCGCCTCTTCCGAAGGTCAGAGGCCGGCCGGACCTCTTGGCGTGGTGGATTCGCCGCGTCGTGCCTACCGTCGGCCGATGCCCACGCTCCGTCAGTCGCTCGGCAGCGGCGTGGCCGGCCTCGCCGCCGCCCTGCTGCTCGCCGCCCCCGCCCACGCCGCGATCGAACACTCGACCGTCCACGGCTCGCCGGGCCCCGACCGCTTCTCTGTCAGAGCGAGCTTCGACGCGGCGATCGCGATTGCCGACCTCGTCGAGGGCGGCCCCTTCTCCGCCTCCGGCGGCTGCGTGCAGGACTCGTTCACGCGCGCCTACTGCGCGACGGGCCCGAACGGACTGCGGCTCGAGCTGGGGGCAGGCGACGACCGCTTCGAGGTCGCCGCTGCGGCCGCGGGCGCTCCCAGCCCCTCCTACGCGATCACGGTCGACGGCGGCGCCGGCGTCGACCGGATCGCCGGCGGTCTCGGCGACGATCTGATCGAGGCGCGCGACGGCGAGGTCGACACGGTCGACTGTGGGCCGGGCGCCGACCGCGTCGTCGCCGACACGGCGGATGTCGTCGCAGCAGACTGCGAGACGGTCGAGCGGCCGGTCGTGGTGAGAGAGCCCGAGCCGCAGCCACCGGTCGGCGGCGAAACGCCGACGCCGCCGGCACTGGTGCCGCCGGGGCCGCCGACGCAGAGCACGCCGCCGCCGGCGCCGGCCGCGAAGGTCGTCCTGAGCCTCGCCGGCAGAGCGCCGAAGCTCGCCGTCGCGCTCAGACGCGGCCTGCCGGTGACCGTCCGCGGCGCCAGCGGCACGGTGCGCCTGCGCGCGACGATCACGGCGAAGACCGCGCGCGGCGCCGGCCTCGGCCGCAAGCCGCTCGTCGTCGCCAGCGCCCGCCTGACCGCCCGCGGCGGCAGAGCGGCGACCGTGCGGCTGCGCTTCACGAAGGCGGCACGCACCCGGCTCGCGAAGCTGCGCACGCTGCCGCTGACGCTCACCGCCGGCGGCGGGGTGAGCGCGAAGGTCGTGTTGAAGCGCTGACCTACGCGTCCCCGGTCACGCCCGCCAGCAGGTCGGGCGCGGCCGTGCGGACCTCGTCGGCGGCCTTGTCGTCGGGCTGCTCCTGCGAGCGCCGCTCGGCCTCGACGCGCGCGACGTAGGCGTCGACCTCGCGTCTGACCTCCGCTCTGTCCCAGCCGAGCACGTCGCCCATCAGCTCGGCTGCCTTCAACGCCGTCTCAGTGCCGCGGTGGAAGGTCTCGATCGAGATCCGCGTGCGCCGCGCGAGCACGTCGTCGAGGTGGCGCGCGCCCTCGTGCGAGGCGGAGTGGACGACCTCGACCGCGAGGTAGTCGTCGGCGCCGGGCAGCGGCTCGGCCAGCTCCGGCTGCGCTCTGACGAGGTCGAGCAGCTCCTCGATGCGCGCGCCGTAGCGGTTGAGCAGGTGCTCGATCCGCGCGATGTGCAGGCCGCTCTCCTGCGCCAGCCGGTGGCGGCCGTTCCACAGCGCCCAGTAGCCCTCGGCGCCGAGCAGTTCGGTGCGGTGGGTCGCCGACGGCGGGACGGAGCGCTCGATCCCGCGCGCGGCGGCGTCGATCGCGTCCTTCGCCATCACGCGGTAGGTCGTGTACTTGCCGCCCGCGACCGCGACCAGCCCCGGCACCGGCACCGCGACGCTGTGCTCGCGGCTGAGCTTCGAGGTCGACTCCGACTCGCCCGAGAGGAGCGGCCGCAGGCCGGCGTAGACGCCCTCCACGTCGGCGTGCGTGAGCGGCTGCGAGAGCACCTTGTTGGCGTGCTCCAGCACGTAGTCGATGTCGGTGCGGCTGGCGGCCGGGTGCGCCTTGCTCAGCTCCCAGTCGGTGTCGGTCGTGCCGACGATCCAGTGGCGGCCCCACGGGATCACGAACAGGACCGACTTCTCCGTTCTGAGGATCAGGCCGGTGTCGAGCTGGATGCGGTCTCTCGGGACGACGAGGTGGATCCCCTTCGAGGCGCGCACTCTGAACTTGCCGCGCTCGCCGACGAGGTGCTGGAGGTCGTCGGTCCAGACGCCGGTCGAGTTGACGACCTGCTGGGCGCGCACCTCGATCTCGCGGCCGCTGACGACGTCGCGCACGCGCACGCCGGTGACGCGCTCGCCCTCGCGCAGGAAGCCGACGACCGGCGCGTTGTTGGCGACGGCGGCGCCGTAGTGGGCGGCGGTGCGCGCGACCGTCAGCGTGTGGCGCGCGTCGTCGACTCTGCCGTCGTAGTACTGGATCCCGCCGATCAGCACGTCGGGCTTCAGCCCCGGCGCGATTCGCAGCGCCTGGCGCTTGGTCAGGTGGCGGTGTCTCGGCACGCCGTCGTGGCCGGCCAGCTCGTCGTAGAGGACCATGCCGGCGCCGACGTAGCCGCGCTCCCACACGTGATGCTCGAGCGGGTAGAGGAACGGCACCGGCTTGACGAGGTGCGGCGCCAGCGTGTTGAGCAGCAGGCTGCGCTCTCTGAGCGCCTCGCGCACCAGTCTGAAGTCGAGCTGCTCGAGGTAGCGCAGGCCGCCGTGGATCAGCTTGCTGGAACGGCTGGAGGTGCCCGAGGCGAAGTCGCGCGCCTCAACGAGCGCGACCGACAGCCCGCGCGAGGCGGCGTCGAGCGCCGAGCCGGTGCCGACGACGCCGCCGCCGATCACGACCACCTCGAAGGTCTCGTTCGCCATCCGCTGCAGGGCGGCGTCGCGCTGCTGGGGGTTGAGGATGCTGAGGTCGATCACGGTCGCTCGTCTCGGAGGGGGTCTCTGTCCAAGGTACCCATGCCGGATGCCGCGATCACGTCTCGGCGGCGAGCGCTATGGCCCGTGTGCACAGACTCACAGAGGCCGCTTCCGACCGCCGGTCCGAACTTGTGATGGAGGTTTTGCGCAAAAGCTGAACGCGGGCTAAACACACGGTCCCTCCGTCCGAAAGGCAACCCTTGCGCAGGATCTCCCTCACGCCGTCGCGCTGGCTCGCGGCCGCGACCGGCGCGCTCGCGGCGCTGGCGCTGTCCGCCTCCGCGGCCTCCGCCGGCGGCACCGCGGCCGACCCGCTGGCGGCCGGTCCCCACCCGACGAAGAAGATCGACTACGAGGCCGGCAACCTGCTGCTGACGCTGGCCGACGGCATCAGCACGACGCAGGTGCCGATGCGCGGCTCGATCACGTACGCCGACGACGTCGACTTCGCGAAGATCGTCGTCTTCGTGCACGGCCGCCATGCGGCCTGCATCGGCACGCCGACGCCGGGCAGACTGATCTGCGACGACGTGACCGATCCCGACGGGACGCCGACGCAGACCGACGTGCGCTCCTACGGCGGCTACGACTACATGGCGCGCAACCTCGCCAGCCACGGCTACACCGTCCTCTCGGTCGAGGCCAACACGACCAACTTCGACAACAACTGGAGAGACGGCGGCGCCGGCGCGCGCTCGCAGATCATCCAGGCGAACCTCGAGCTGCTGTGGCGCTGGAACAACGGCGCCGGTCCGTACGTCCCGGGCGAGCCCGACCACACCGTCGGCACCAAGCTCGTCGGCAGACTGAACTTCGCCGAGGGCATCGGCCTGATGGGCCACTCGCGCGGCGGCGACGCCGTCACCGACTTCATCGGCTACACGCGCAACATCAGACAGCCGAGAAGCGGCTTCCAGCGCTTCTCGCTGGCGGGCGTGCTCGCGCTCGCGCCGGTCAACTACAGCGCGTACAAGATGCCGTACGGGACCAACTACGGCGTGCTGCTGCCGGCCTGCGACGGCGACGTCTCGACGCTCCAGGGCGCGCGCTTCTTCGAGAACGCGAAGTACCCGACCGACAACGCCGGCCAGTCGACGGACACGTTCGCGAAGGTGCAGTGGTACGTGCAGGGCACCAACCACAACTTCTTCAACACCGTCTGGACGCAGGACGACTTCTCGCGCACCGACGACCCGGCCTGCTCGCGTGGCGTCGACACGTCGGCGCGCCTGACGCCGGCCGACCAGCGCCGCGTCGGCGCGGCGCTGATGAACGCCTTCATGCGCCGCTACGTCGGCAACGAGAAGGCGTTCGACCCGATCATGACGGGCGAGGTCACGCTGCCCGAGACCGCTGCCCCGCAGGAGAGCGGCAAGGGTCTCGGCGAGACGGTCAAGACCTCCTACGTCGCTCCGCTGGGCAAGCGCCTCGACGTGCTGAGACCGAAGTCGATCCCGGATCCGCAGCCCGATCCGCTCGTCGCCCCGCCGACGCCGTTCGACAGTTCGCTGACGACGACGACCGCCGGTGGCGGCTGGATCGACGCGAGAGGGCTGACGACCTTCCAGGTCTGCAACCCGAACGACATCGCATGGCGCCAGGGCCCGACGTACCCGACCAGCTACCCGCTCTGCCCCGAGGGCGCGCTCAACCGCTCCAAGGGCAACCAGTTCACGATCGCCTGGAACGGCCCGGCGACGCTCGAGGCGTCGCTGGCGCGCTTCGCGGCGCCGACCGACGTGTCGAGATTCGGCGTGCTCGACCTGCGCGCCGGCGTCAACCGCAACGATCCGCGCAACCCCGGCGGCGACGGCTACACGCCGGACAAGGTCACGCAGGACTTCACGATCACGCTGAAGGACGCCGCCGGCAACAGAGCGACGACGAGAGCGGCGCGCTGGAGCACGGCGCTGGAGCCGTCGATCGGGACCGCCTTCCAGCACGTCGTGCTGAACGGCATCCGCATCCCGCTGACGGTCTTCGCCGGCGTCGACCTGACGAAGGTGACGACGGTCGAGCTCGGCTTCGGCCGCCGCACGCCGACGGGCTCGATCCAGCTCGCCGACGTGATGTTCCAGGAGGCGCCGACCGGCCGCGCCGTCTCGCCCGACGGCGAGGACTACGGCAGCGACGTCGAAGAGGTCGTCCCCGCGCCCGACGGCCCGCCGTCGACGCCGCCCGGCCCGATCGTCGACCCGCCGAAGGTGGCGGTGTCGGCGACGGCGAAGGAGGTCTGCCTCGACACCAGCAAGCCGCTCGTGAGCGTCAAGAAGGTCGCGACCTCGCGCAAGCAGCTCGTGATCGCGGGCAGCGCCTCCGACAGCGGCTGCGCGGAGGCCAAGGGCGCCGCCGCGGGCGGCGTCGAGCGCACGCTCGTGCAGGTGTTCAGACTGGCCAGCGCCAGAAAGGCCCGCTTCGTGACGGCGCGCGGCAAGCTCAGCAAGCCGCTCCCGCTCGCCGAGGGCATCGCGATCTCGGCGAAGGGCACCGGCGCCTGGAGCGTCGCCGTCCCGAAGGCGAAGCTGCCGAAGGGCGCCTACCGCGTCCGCGTCTCGACGATCGACCGCTCCGGCAACCTGAAGCAGCTGCCGGTCCGGCTCGTGAAGGTGAAGTAGCAGCGCGTTCGCACCGCCGGCCCGCCGCGCGCGGGCCGGCGGGGCGCTGCTCTCCTCAGCCCTCGCGCTCCAGCACGACGATCGGGATCGGCCGGTCGGTCTTCTTCTGGTACTCGTCGTAGTCGGGCCACGCGGCCGTCATGACCGGCCACAGCTCGGCTCTCTCGGCGTCGGTCGCGTCGCGCGCGCGGGCGTTGAATCTGTCGCCCTCGATCTGCACGCCGACGAGCGGATCGGCCTCGAGGTTGAGGTACCAGGCCGGCGGCTTGGGATCGCCACCTCTGGAGGCGACGATCAGCACGTCGTCGCCGTTGCGCTGGTAGATCAGCGGCGTTCTGCGCGACTCGCCCGATCTGCGCCCTCTCGTCGTCAGGATCAGCGCCGTCGTGCCCTGCCACTCGTGGCCCTCGGCGCCATCGGTCTGCTCGTAGCGCTCGACGTGCTCCTTGCCAAACAACATGTCCGTTCCTCCTCGTCTGTGTCGTCAGCCTCCGTTGTACCCGGTCGCGGGATCTCTCGGGGGTGTCCCTGATGCATCCGCGCCCCGCGCCCCCGACAGTGGGCTCATGGACCGCAACCGCTTCCGCGCGCGCCGGCTGCCGGCGCGCCGCGCACTCGCCCTGACCGCCGCGCTCGCGGCCGGTGCCGGCGCTGGCGTCTCCTCGACCGCCGCCGCCGCTCCTGTCCCCGCCGCCGTCGCGCCGCCAGGCGCGCGCGCCGCCGCCGCCTGTCTCACCGGCGACTTCGCCAGATTCGCCGTCGTCAGAGCCGGCGCTGTGCGGTTGCTGCACGCCAGAGGCGATGCGGCCGGCGCGCGGACCGCGAGAGCGCTCGCGCCCGAGGTCGG
Organism: Conexibacter stalactiti; assembly: GCF_033542075.1. Classification (NCBI taxonomy): domain Bacteria; kingdom Bacillati; phylum Actinomycetota; class Thermoleophilia; order Solirubrobacterales; family Conexibacteraceae; genus Conexibacter; species Conexibacter stalactiti. The sequence continues at coordinate 45,973 of NZ_JAWSTH010000001.1, read as the reverse complement.
CACGAAGATCTACCCGAGATTCCTCAGACTGCTCGGCCGCAGACCGCCGTCGGACGCGCGCGAGCGCTGCTTCCACGGACCGGACGGAGCGCTCGACGTCTACGTCACCGAGGCCGACAGAGTCGGGCCGATGAGAGTGCCGGCGCGCGCGGCCGCCTTCGTGCATCCGTATGACCCCGAGCGCAACTGCGCGCCCGGCGAGCCGGTCTTCGCCGTCGTGCGGCCCGGGGTGCGCCCGGCCGTGCTCGCGCACGAGATCTTCCACGCCTTCCAGGCCGCCTTCAGAACGAAGGAGCGCTGCATCAACTACTCCGAGTGGTCGGAGGCGTCGGCGACGTGGGCCGGCGACTGGATCTACCCGCGCGACGACGTCGAGCACGACCACAGAGGCGCGCTCGAGCAACCCGAGCTGCCCGTGCACTTCTGGGGCTACGCGACGTGGGTCTTCCCGCGCTACCTGACGGAGAAGTTCGGCACCGGCGTGATCCGCAGAATCGAGCAGGCGAAGGCGCGCTGGGGCGACAGCGTCCACATCGACAAGGCGATTCCGGGCGGGCTGCGCGCGCGCTTCCCGGAGTTCGGCCTCTACGCCTGGAACAGCGACCCGCTGCCGAGAGGCCTCGGCCCCTCCTTCCGCGCCTGGGACCGGATCGACCATGCGCCGAGAGCGAGAACCACCGCGCTGAAGCTCGCCGGCGCCAGACGCGCGAGCGCGCCGGTCCCGGTCAGATCGTTGCGGATCCTCTCGCGCGAGTACCGCCGCATCACGATCCCCGACGCCGCTGTCAGACGCGTCACCTTCGTCAACCCGGCGGCGGCGACGCCGAACTTCCACGTGCGCGCGCTCGTGCGGCGCGGCGACGGCACGTGGAGAGCGGAGAACTGGGACGGCCGCGCGACCGTCGAGTTCTGCCGCGAGGACCCGGCCGAGGACGTGCGCGAGATCGTGCTCGAATACGCCAACTCGACGCTCGACAACAAGCGCCGCGTCACCGCCGCGACCCGCTTCGACGTCGAGGACTCGTGCGCGCTGCGCTACAGAGTGCTGGCGGTCAGAATCGCCACCTCGACGACGGCGAGCGCGAGCGACACGCTCTGCGGCACGCAGGCCGGCTCGATCCAGTTCGACGGCGTCGGCGGCCCGCTCCCGTTCGACGGCAGAAGCGTGCTGGCGCCGGTCCGCGGCAGCGTCGAGGGCGAGATCGAGGGACGCGCGCCGGCGACCTGGCACGGCCACCACGTCGAGGGCTGCAGATCGGAGGACAGCGGGCGCGTGCGCTGCGTGCTCGACCTGCCCGACCGCAAGGTCGGCGGCGACGGCCTGTGGCCGGTCTCCTTCGCCGTCAGCGGCGGCTGGAACGACCCCGAGTGGGAGCTGCGCTGGGCGCTCCCGGACCCGGCCGTCGGCTACGTCGACGCCAGCGACGACGCGTGCAACGTCTACGTCTGGGGCGGCTTCATGAACGGCGAGAACGTGCGCAGAGAGGCGCGGGCGACCTTCCTGCGCACCGACCCGGTCACGCTCACCTTCACGGGCAGCGGCAGACCGGGCTTCGTCGTCAACAACCCCGACGCGACGATCGGCTACACGTGGTCGCTGTCGCTGACCTTCCAGCGGGTCGACGGGAACGGGCAGCCGCTGGCGTGAGCGCGGTGGGCGGCCGGTCAGCCGGCCGCCCACGCCTCCGCGAGCGTTCTGCGGATCCGCTTGGAGGAGATCTGGCCGTGCACCCCGACCGCCTGCGCGAAATGGCTCATGCGCAGCTCCTCCAGCTGCCACTGGACCTCGAACAGCGCCGGCGGGAAGGGGCGGCCGGGCGGCCATGACTCGCGCCGCTGGCGGACGGCCTCCTCCAGCTCGTGGACGGCCTTCATGCGGTCGGCGTCGGCGGCGCGGTGGTCGGGCACACGCTCCAGGCGGTAGACGGCGCCGCGCAGGTAGCGCTCGACGTCGGGCAGCCGCTGCACGCCGGTGGCGGCGACGAAGCCGGAGTAGACGAGGCGGCCGAGCTGACGCGCGACGTCGAGCCGAACCGCCTCGAACTGTGGCGCCGACAGCGCGACGATGCGGTCCATCACCTGGCGCTGGAGGTCGAGGATCCGCGCGACCTGCTCGATCAGCGCGAGCGTGCGGTCGACGAGGTTGCCGGCGACGTGGTCGCGCAGCCGCGCGAAGGCGGCCGCGTCCCACGCCGGCCCGCCGGCCTCGGCGACGAGCGCGTCGCTGGCCGCGCTCAGCGCGTCGTCGAGCACCGCCGCGGCGCCGCCGGGCGCGGCCGCGAGCGTCAGCGCCGCCGATGCCGGCAGGCGCTGCTGGACGTGCTTCAGCGTCGCCGTCGGGATCGACAGCAGCAGCAGCCGGCGGGTGCCGGCGCGCATCGCGACCCACTGCTCGCCGACCGTGTCGAAGACCCTGACGCCGACGCTTCTCGGCCCTTCGTCGACGAGCGCCGGATAGGCCTTCGCCATCCCGCCGCTGCCGGGCAGCTCGACCGCTCTCGGCAGCGTCCCGAGTGTCCAGCTCGTCAGGCCCCTTCTCTCCAGCGACGAGCCGGCCGTTCTCGTCAGCTGCGCCTGCAGCCGCGGCCGCACACGCGCGCGCAGCGCCTCGAGGTCGTCGCCCTCGGCGACCAGGCCGCCCTTCTCATCCTCGATCCGGAAGCGCATTCTCAGCCACGCCGGCAGCCGTGCGCGGTCGAAGTCGGCCGCCGCGACCCGCACGCCGCGCAGCCGCCCGATCAGCGCCGCGATCGTGTCGAGCAGCGGCGCTCTCGCGACATCCTCGGGCGTGACCGATCTGAGCACCTGCGCGGCCACGTCGGGGACCGGCACGAGCGGCCGCCGCAGCTCCTTCGGCAGCGAGCGGATCAGCGTCGTGATCAGCTCCAGCCGGAAGGCCGGCACGAGCCACTCGAAGCCCTGCTCGCGGAGGCCGGAGAGCGCGGCGAGCGGCACGTGCGCGGTGACGCCGTCGTGGTCGGCGCCGGGCTCGAAGTGGTAGGTCAACGGGAGCGCGAGCGAGCCCTGCGTCCAGCGCTCGGGCCGCGCCCGCTCGTCGAGGGCGCCCGCCGCCGCCTCGCTGTCGATCAGCAGCTCTCGCGTGAAGGTCAGCAGTCTCGGATCGCGCTGGCGGGTCTTCTTCCACCATCTGTCGAAGTGCGCGCCGGAGACGACCTCGGCCGGGATGCGGTTGTCGTAGAAGGCGAACAGGACCTCGTCGCCGGCGAGGATGTCGCGGCGGCGTGCTCTGTGCTCCAGCTCCTCCAGCTCGTCGATCAGCTGGCGGTTGTCGTGGAAGAAGTGGTGGCGCGTCTGCCAGTCCTCCTCGACCAGCGCGCGGCGGATGAACAGCTCGCGCGCGAGCGCGGGATCGAACTTCGCGTAGGAGACCGTCCGCCCGGCGACGATCGGCAGGCCGTAGAGCGTGACGCGCTCGGTCGCGACGACCTCAGAGCGCTTCTTCTCCCAGCGCGGCTCGGAGTGCGTCCGTCTGACGAGGTGCTCGGCAAGCGACTCGACCCACTCCGGCTCGATTCTCGCGACGACGCGCCCCCACAACCGCGAGGTCTCGACCAGCTCGGCCGCCATCACCCAGTTGGGCTGTCTGCGCGCTTGGCCGGAGCCGGGGAAGATCATGAATCTGGCGCCGCGCGCACCGAGGTACTCGCCGCGTCTTCTCGCGCTCCCCTCCTTCACGCCGACGTGCGAGAGCAAACCGGCCAAGAGCGCTCTGTGAATTTCGGTTGTCTCGGCCGGCTGCTGGTTGAGCGTCACGCCGACGCCTCTGGAGGCCTCGCGCAGCTGGCTGGCGAGGTCCTGCCACTCGCGCACACGCAGGTAGTGCAGGAACTCTCTCTTCAGCCGCTTGCGGAACTGCGAGTTCGACAGCTCTCTCTGCTGCTCCCTCAGATAGGTCCAGAGGTTGAGGAAGGCGCTGAAGTCGGAGTGGTCGTCTCTGAAGCGGGCGTGCTGCTGGTCGGCCTGTGCCTGCAGCTCGCTGGGGCGCTCGCGCGGGTCCTGGATCGACAGCGCGGCGGCGATCACGATCGCCTCGCTGGCGCAGCCGAGCCTGTCGGCCTCCAGCACCATGCGGCCGAGGCGCGGGTCGACCGGCAGCTGCGCGAGTTTGCGCCCGAGCGGCGTCAGCTCGCCCTCCTCCAGCGCCCCCAGCTCCTGCAGCAGCAGCACGCCGTCGCGCACCTGGCGTCTGTCGGGCGGCTCCAGGAACGGGAACTCCTCGATGCTGCCGAGCCCGAGCGCGGCCATCTGCAGGATCACGCTCGCGAGGTTGGTGCGCAGGATCTCCGGGTCGGTGAAGCGCGGCCGCGCGTCGAACTCGTCCTCGGAGTAGAGGCGGATGCAGATGCCGTCGGACTGGCGGCCGCAGCGGCCCTTGCGCTGGTCGGCCGAGGCCTGCGAGACCGGCTCGATCGGCAGCCGCTGGACCTTCAGCCGTGAGCTGTAGCGCGAGATGCGCGCGCTGCCGGGATCGACGACGTATCTGATCCCCGGCACCGTCAGCGAGGTCTCGGCGACGTTGGTCGCGAGCACGACGCGCTGCTTGGAGTGCGCTCTGAAGACGCGTTGCTGCTCGGCGGTCGCCAGCCGCGCGTACAGCGGCAGCACGTCGAGTCTGTCGCCGAAGCGGCCGCTGAGCGCGTCGGCGGTGTCGCGGATCTCGCGCTCGCCGGAGAGGAAGACGAGCACGTCGCCCTTGCTCTCGCGTCGCAGCTCCTGGACGGCGTCGCCGATCGCGTCGACCTGGTCGCGCTCGTCGGGCGCCGACGATCTGTCGCCGGCCTCGTCGGTGTCGTCGGCCGCGCTCGGCAGCGCCAACGGGCGGTAGCGCACCTCGACCGGATAGGTGCGGCCGGAGACCTCGACGATCGGCGCGCCGCCGAAGTGGTTGGAGAAGCGCTGCGGGTCGATCGTCGCCGAGGTGACGATCAGCTTCAGCTCCGGCCGCTTCGGCAGGATCCGCGTGATGCAGCCGAGCAGGAAGTCGATGTTGAGGCTGCGCTCGTGCGCCTCGTCGACGATGATCGTGTCGTAGCGGCGCAGCAGCGGATCGCGCTGGATCTGCGCCAGCAGCAGGCCGTCGGTGACGAGCCGCACGAGCGTGTTCTCGCTCGTGCGGTCGTTGAAGCGGACGGCGTAGCCGACGGCGTCGCCGAGCGGCACGTTCAGCTCCTCCGCGATCCGCTCCGCGACCGTGCGCGCGGCCAGCCGGCGCGGCTGCGTGTGCGCGATCGCGCCGCGCACGCCGCGGCCCAGCTCGAGGCAGATCTTCGGCAGCTGCGTCGTCTTGCCGGAGCCGGTCTCGCCCGCGACGACGACGACCTGGTTGTCGCGGATCGCCTCCAGCAGCTCCTCCTTGCGCGCGCTGACCGGCAGCTGCGGCGGGTAGGAGACCTGTGGCACGGCGGCGCGGCGCCGCTCGATCCGCGCCTCCGACTCCTCGACGTCAGCGGCGATCTTCAGCAGCTCGTCGCCGCGCGCCTCGTCGCCGTGGATTCCGCGCAGGCGATCGAAGCGCCGCCGGATGCGGTGCTCGTCGCGAAGCGTGAGGTCGGAGAGGCGCGCACGCAGCTCGGCGAGCGGCGCGTCGGGCGGGGACTGCGAGGCCACCTGCTCAGGATAGGGCTACCCCATTCGGCTCGGCCGTTCGTCCAGTGGGGGGGGCGAATCTCCACCACTTTGGTTGACAAGGCGGAGTCGCTTGCTATCTTCGGTCGCGGTCACGAGTGCCAGCGACAAGCCCCGGCTAGCTGGCCGGCAACCCTTCTCCATGTAGGGGTGCCCCGGGTGAGGACCAGGCCGCGCAGGCCGTCGTCTCAGGCGGATCTGCGGCAAGACGTGGACCTGATCTGTCGGGTCCCATCGAACCCCGAGAGGTCCAAGATGTCGATCACCCCGCTTCCGTCGCTGTCGCTGTCCCCCATTGCCACTCGTCGCCGCGAGCGCGACGGCGACTGCCCGCCCGCGGCGCCGCGCCGCGCGAACGCCGGCTCGCTGCTGCCGGTCGTCGGCCAGGAGCTGCGGGTCCCGCTGGTCGGCGGCGGAGAGGCGCGCTACGCCAACCTCGACTACGGCGCGACCGCGCCGGCGCTGGCGACCGTCGCCGAGCGCGTCACGCGCGTGCTGCCGTACTACGGCTCGGTCCACCGCGGCTCGGGTCTGCCGGCGCGCGTCTCGACCGCGCTCTACGAGCAGTCGCGCCAGGCGCTCGCGCGCTTCCTCGGCGCCCGCGCCGACGACGAGGTGATCTTCACCCGCAACACGACCGACGCGCTCAACCTGCTCGCGGGCGCCGTGCCGGAGGGCGCCGGCGACGTGCTCTTCCTCGACAGCGAGCACCACGCCAACCTGCTGCCGTGGCGCCGTCGCGCCCACCGCGCCGTGGCATTCGCGCCGACGCTGGAGCTGACGCTCGGCCGCCTGCGCGACGCGCTCGCCGCCGGCCCGGTCGCGCTCGTCGCGATCACCGGCGCCTCGAACGTGACCGGGGAGCTGCTGCCGCTGGAGCGGATCGTCGCGCTCGCGCACGGCGCCGGCGCGCGCGTCGTCGTCGACGCAGCCCAGCTCGCGCCGCACGTGCGCGTCGACCTGGAGGCGCTCGGCGCCGACTACATCGCGCTGTCGGGGCACAAGCTGTACGCGCCCTACGGCGCCGGCGCGCTCGTCGGCCGCCGCGACTGGCTCGACGCGGCCGCGCCGCACCTCGCCGGCGGCGGCGCCGTGCGCGAGGTGACGTGGGAGGGGACCGAGTGGCACGACGGTCCCGCCCGCCACGAGGGCGGCACGCCGAACCTGCTCGGCGCGGTCGCGATCGCGGAGGCGTGCAACACGCTCGACGCGCTGCCGGCGGGCGCGCTGGAGGCGCACGACCACTCGCTGCGCGAGCTGCTGCTGGCGCGCCTGGAGCGGCTCGACGCGGTCCGCGTCGCGCGCATCTGGGCCGACAGCTCCGCCGCGATCGGCACGGTCGCCTTCGCCGTCGAGGGGTACGCGCCGGCTCACGTCGGCGCCTACCTGTCGGCCGAGCACGGCGTCGGCGTGCGCGACGGCCGCTTCTGCGCCCACCAGCTGCTGGGGCGGCTCGGCTTGCCCGGCGGCGCGCTGCGCGCCAGCTTCGGTGTCGGCACCAGCGCCGACGACGTCGAGCGGCTGGCCGAGGCGGTCGAGCGGCTCGTGCGCGAGGGCGCCCGCCGCGACTACGCGCCGGGCCCGGACGGCTGGGCGCCGGTCGGCGACGACCGCCCGCTGCCTGACCTGCTGGCGTAGGCGCCGCGGCGCTGCGCCGACGGCGCGCGCAGCGCGACCGCGACGGCGCCGAGCAGCAGCACGCCGGCGCCGGTCAGCAGCGCGGCGGTGACGCCGTCGGCGCGGGTCGCGCCCTCAGTCAGCACGCTGCCGAGGACGGCGATGCCGAGCGCGCCGCCGACCTCGCGGGAGGCGTCGTTGACGGCCGAGGCGACGCCCTGCTTCTCCGCCGGCAGCGCGTCGACGATCGCGCTGGTCGCCGGCGTCGTCGCCAGCGCCATCCCGATCGCGAGCACGAGGAGGCCGACCAGCAGCCGCCAGTAGCTGGCCTCGGCACCGGCGGTCGCCAGCAGCGCGAAGCCGGCCGCCATCGTCGCCAGCCCGGTCGGCGCGACGGCGCGCGCGCCGAAGCGGTGGACGAGCGCTGGGACGCGCTGCGAGAGGCCGATCATCACGACGGCGACCGGCGCCAGCGCGAAGCCGGCCTCCAGCGGCGTGTAGCCGAGCACGAACTGCAGGTACTGCATCACGACGAACATGAAGCCGAAGAGCGCGAAGAACTGGACGAAGATCGACAGCGAGCCGGCGGCGAAGCCGCGCAGCGCGAACAGGCGCGGGTCGAGCATCGGCTGCTCGCGCCGCAGCTCCCAGCTGACGAAGGCGCTCAGCAGCAGCGCGCCGCCGGCGAAGCCGCCGAGCACGAGCCCGTCGGTCCAGCCGCGCTGCGGCCCCTCGATCACGCCCCACACGAGCGCCGACAGCCCGAGCGCGCTGAGCGCCGCGCCGACGGGATCGAGCGCCGGCCGCTCATGCGTCTCGGCGTCACGCACGTTGATCAGCGTCGCGGTGGCGGCGAGCACGGCCAGCACGACGTTGGTCGCGAAGACGCTGCTCCAGTCGAACCACTCCAGCAGCACGCCCGAGACGAGCAGCCCCAGCAGACCGCTGCCGCCGGCGACGCCGGCCCACGCGGCGACGGCGCGCTCGCGCTCGTCGGTGGGGAAGACGCTCGTGATGATCGACAGCGTCGTCGGCATGATCAGCGCGGCGCCGAGGCCCATCGCGACGCGCGCGGCGATCAGCTGACCGGGGTCGGTGACGAAGATCGCGACGAGCGCGGCGCCGCCGAAGACGGCGAGCCCGGCGAGCAGCACGCGTCTGCGGCCGAGCCGGTCGCCGAGCGCGCCGGCCGGCAGCAGCAGGCCGGCGAAGACGAGCGCGTAGCCGTCGACGATCCACTGCAGCTGCGTCGGCGTCGCGCCGGTCGCGCGGGCGAGGTCGGGGAGGGCGACGTTGAGCGATGCGACGGCGCTGACGACGGTCGCGAGCGCGAGGCACATCGAGATCAGGATCCGGCGGCGATGGGCTGGCATGGAGGGCCTCCTCCGTGGTCGAGCGGCGGGCGGGCGGCGGCTGGCGAGCCGACCGGCTGGAAGGTTTTTCAACACCTGATGAAAAACACCATCCCACCACGTGCGCTAGATTTCAACCCCTGATGAATAAAGGACGGCGCAGAGGCTCGCCCGACACGCGCGACGCGGTCCTGCAAGCGGCGCGCGCGCAGTTCGCGCAGCACGGCTACAGCGGCACGACGCTGCGCGGCGTCGCGGCCGAGGCCGGCGTCGACGTCGCGCTCGTCTCCTACTTCTTCGGGCGCAAGGCGCAGCTGTTCGCGGCCGCGCTGGCGCTGCCGGTCAGTCCCGCCGACGCGATCGACGGCGTTCTCGCCGAGGGTCTCGACGGACTCGGCGAGCGGCTGCTGCGGCGGCTGCTGGCCGTCTGGGACGACCCCGTCAGCGGCGGGCCGCTGCTGAGCGTCCTGCGCTCGGCGCCGAGCCACGAGGAGTCGGCCGCGCTGCTGCGCGAGTTCGTCGAGCAGGAGCTGATCGCGCGTCTCGCGAGAGCGATCGACGCGCCGCCGGCACAGGCGCGGCTGCGCGCCGCGGCCGTCGCCAGCCAGGTGCTCGGGCTCGTCTTCTCCCGCTACGTGCTGCGGATCGAGCCGCTCGCCTCAGCTGACCACGACGCGCTCGTCGCGCTGATCGGGCCGGTGCTGGAGGGCCATCTCAGCGTCGCGCGCTGAGGCAGGCGCGTCGCGCTCGCGCGACGCCGGCTTCAGTCGCCCGCGATCTGGCGCTCAGGCCAGAACGGCCACTCCTCGAAGGCGCTGACGCGGCCGTCGGGGGCGAACCGCAGCACCCACAGGTTGCGGTAGTGGCGCCGCTCGGGGATGTCGTAGCCGACCTCGGTGCGCACGACCGCGACCATGCCGTCGACGGCGACCTGCTCGCTGGAGAAGGTGAAGACCTCGTCGGCGCTCTCGCGGCCGGCGTCCCAGAACTCGCCGATCGCCGCGAGGCCGCGCACGGTCGGCTCGTACGGGCCGGGGCTGTAGGTCGCCTCGGGTGTGAACAGCGCCGCCAGCATCGCCGTGCCGGCGGTGCGCCAGGCGCGCTCGTAGCCGCCGACCCACTCGCCGACGGCGGCCCGTGTGACGCCGCCGTGGGCGTCGACCTGCAGCCGCCGCACGACCAGCTCGTCGATCTCCAGCCGCTTGACCGCCCCGCGCTTGACGGCAAGGCTCCCGATCGCCACGGCGCCGGCGGCGGCCGCGCCAGCCGCGACTCCGCCGGCTGTCATCGCGACGGCCGTCGAGGCGACGCGCGCCTCGGCGATCGCGGCGCGGGCCGAGTTGACCTGCGGGCGCAGCAGCGAGATCAGATCCTTGCGGGCCATCGCTGCCGAGCACCCTACCCGGCGCGCCGGCCGGCGACGCGGCGTGCGGACCGGCGCGGCGTGCGGACCGACGCGGCGTGCGGACCGAGCCCGCGCGCCGCGCGTCCCGTCGGTCCTCGCCTACAGCGGCTGGCAGCTGACGCTGCGGCTGTTGACGCCGACCCAGCAGCGCTTGTTCTCGCTCGCCATCGTGATGATGTAGTACGGCTCGTTGACGCCGAGCCCGAGCGGGTAGCGCAGCGTCAGGTTGCTGATCTTGCCTATGCAGCCGCCTTGCTGGCACATCCGCTCGGCCTCGGCCAGGTCGAGCGTGATCGGCAGCTGGATCGGACGGTCCTCGACCCATATCGATCTGACGTGCTCCGGGGTCCCGAAACGACCTTCGAACTGCTTCAGGAAGATCGTGCTGTTGGGCACCGTGGAGGGGTCGTTGAAGACGAACCGCCAGCCGCTGCCGATCAGCGCCAGATTGATCGACGCCTCGTAGAGCTGCGCTTGCGGGTACTGCCGTCGCACGATCGCCTGCGCCTCGTTGAGCGCGTCGATGAAGGTCCCCGTCGCTGCTTCCGCCATGTGATCCGCTCCCTGGTAGATGGCACGAGCGGCACGAGACTAGTCAGCAAAAACTGATTTATGGAACTTCGATGCTCCGGTTGGCGCGCAGAAGCGTGAGCGCCTCGATCGTCGCGATCCCGCGCCACTCGATCGCCCCGGCCGGCGAGGAGGATGGGAAGTCGACCGTCCAGCCGCCGTCCTCCTGCTGCTCCTGCGCCAGCGCGGCGAGGTCGCGCGCGATCGCGTCGGCCGGCATCAGCGCGCGCAGCGGCCGGCCGGGCTCGGGCGAGATTCTCAGCGGTCGCAGCTGCTCGTCGTCGACACCGCCGGAGACCGGCAGCGCGCCGGAGGGCGGGACGAACGCCGCCATCCGCTCCAGCTCCGCGGTCGCGGACGGGCGCACGTCGACGACGGCGTCGAGCAGGCCGAGCACGAACGCGAGCGTGTAGCCGCCGCCCGCGGGCCGCTCGCCGGCGGCGACCTGCTCCAGGCACCAGTCGGTCGCGCGCGTCAGCCACGAATGGCCGGCGAGCGCCGGCGCGTGCGCGCGGACGCGCTGGGCATAGGCGACGATGCCGGCGGTGATGTGCAGCGACGGCTCGGTCGGGTCGCCGCCGGCCCACCACGGCGCGGTGCCGGGCCCCTCGGCGCCGGCGAGCGCGAACGGCAGCGCGCCGCCGTCGAGCGCGATCGTGCCGAGCCAGTCGCACAGCGCGCCGGCCAGCTCGCCGGCGGCCGGCGCGGCGGCGGAATCGAGCTCGGCCAGCTCAGCGAGCACGGTCAGCGCCTGGAAGGCACCGGCCGGCTGGCTGCCCGCGGCGCGCAGGTCGGGCTCCAGCCCCCAGCCGTAGCCGCCGTCGGGGTTGCGGTAGCCGGCGAGCGCCGCGATCACACCCTCGGCCGCGTCGGCGCGGCCGAGCAGCAGCTCCAGGCGCCGCCGTTCGAGCAGCCGGGCGTGGGTGACGAGGAAGGTCTCTGCGGTGGCGAGATCGGTCATGGGCTCGATTCTCCTGCGGCCGCCGTCGGCCGTCTTGAACGTTTCGGACCTCTGCGGCCGGCGCTGCCGCTGCCGCCGCCGTCGCGCGCCCGCTGCGCCGCCGCGCCGAACGCGCCCGCGAGCCGCTCGACCTCGGCGGTGAACTCGGGCGGCCCGAGCACGTCGAACTCGCATCTCATCGAGGCGACGTAGATTGCGAGGTCGCCGAACCAGTCGGCACTCATCGTCAGCAGGCAGGAGCGCTCGTCGACCTCGCTCAGCGACCCGACCAGTTGCGGCACGCGCTGCCTCGCCTCCGCCAGCGGGATCCGCAGGACGACGCGCGCCTCCTTGCGCCCGCGCGCTCGCACGACGTTGTCCTGCACGTACGCGGCTATGTCCTCCGCCGGCGGCTCGCGCGGCGGGAAGCGGCGGTCGCGCATCGGCGTGCCGTCGATCCGGTCGACGCGGAACGTGCGCCAGTCATCGCGCTCGACGTCCCACGCGACGAGGTACCAGCGGCCGCTGGCGTGCACCAGCCGGCAGGGCTCGACCAGCCGTCGCGTGCTGTCGCCCTCATAGGTGGAGTAGGCGAAGCGCAGCCGCTCGCTGTCGCGCGCGGCGGCGGCGAGCGCGCTGAGCAGCTCGTGGTCGACCGTCGGCCCGCTGCGCGGCAGCGCGACGGTGTACGTCTGCAGGGCGCTGACGCGGCGGCGCAGGTGTCTGGGCAGCACCTGCTCCAGCTTCGCGAGCGCGCGCAGCGACGACTCCTCGATTCCCTCGACGGCGCCGCTGGTCGCCGTCCGCAGCCCGACCGCGACGGCGACCGCCTCCTCGTCGTCGAGCAGCAGCGGCGGCAGCTCGGCGCCCGCGCCAAGTCGGTAGCCGCCCGCGACGCCGCGCGTCGCGTCGACCGGATAGCCCAGCTCGCGCAGCTTGTCGACGTCGCGGCGGACCGTGCGCACGGTCACGTCGAGACGGTCGGCCAGCTCACCGCCGCCCCACTCGCGTCGCATCTGCAACAGCGACAGCAGTCTCAGCAGTCGTCCGGAGGTGTCGCGCATCGTGGCAGGGATGATCGCCGAGATTGAGGACAGCGAACGACCTGATGCCGCCATACGATCGTCGCGATGACGAGACCACGGACCCTGACCGACCGCGAGCTGACGCTCTCGCTGCTGGCGCGGCAGCTGCTGCTGGAGCGGCGGCCGCTGTCGACGGCCGATGCCGTCCGCCGCCTCGTCGCGCTGCAGGCGCAGTACTCACCCTCCCCGTACATCGCGCTGCACGCTCGCCTCGACGGCTTTGCCGTCGCCGACCTCGAACGGGCGCTGCGCCGCGGGACGGTCGTCAAGTCGTCGCTGATGCGCGGCACGCTTCACCTCGTCCACGCCGACGCCTATCCCGCCTACGCCGCGGCGTGGCGCTTCCAGGCGCTGCGGGCCCTCGCCGGGCGCGAGCCGGAGCTGACGGACGAGCACGACGCGATTGTCACCGCGCTCGCCGACTTCATGCGCGAGCCGCGCACGACCGACGCGATCCGCGAGCGCACGCGCGAGCTGACCGGCGACCGCCTGCGCCAGGAGAGCGACCTGCTCGACTACGCGCGCATGTCGCTGCCGCTCGTGCACGTCCCGCCGTCAGGGCTGTGGCGCCGCCACGGCAAGTTCTCGCTCGCCTCGTGGGAGGGCGCGCCGCTGCCCGCTCCCGCCGCCGGCACGGTCGCGCTGGTGCGCGACTACCTCGCCGCGTTCGGGCCGGCGACGCGCGAGGACCTCGCCGCCTTCACCTTCCTGCGCTTCCACCAGCTCGACCCGGCGCTGAGCGCGCTGGAGCCGCTGCGGCGGCTGACCGACGCGCGCGGCCGCGAGCTGTACGACCTGCCGCGCGCGCCGCTGCCGCGCGAGGACGTCGCGCCGCCGGTCCGCTTCCTGCCGAAGTGGGATGCGGCGCTGATCTCGCATCGCGACAGAACGCGGATCCTGCCGGCCGGCTTCCTCGACGTCGTCAAGGGCGGCAAGAACGGGGAGGTCGAGCCGACCTACCTGATCGACGGCCTGGTCGCCGGCACCTGGCGCGACGAGCTGCGTGACGGGACCGCGACGCTGACGCTGCGGCCGCTGACCGACGAGCGCGACGCGGACGGCCTGGAAGCGGAGGCGCTGCGGCTGCTGGAGCTGCTGCACCCTGACGCCGAGCGGCGCGAGGTCGTGGTCGGCTGAGCGCCCCGCTCAGCCGCTCGCGAGCGCGCCGGACAGCTCGCGCCGGGAGCGGATGTCGAGCTTGCGGTAGGCGCTGGAGAGGTGGACCTCGACCGTCTTCGGCGTCACGAACAGCGTCTGCGCGATCTCGCGGTTGGTGCGTCCCTCCGCGGCCAGCTCGGCGACGCGCCCCTCGCGCGCCGTCAGCGCCGCGGCGCCCGCGAGCGCGGCGCTGCGCGGCCGCGCGCCGGCGGCGTACAGATCGGAGCGGACCTGCTCGACCAACGGTGCCGCGCCGCACGCCTCCGCCAGCTCCAGCGCCGCCCGCAGCGGCTCGCGCGCGTCGCCGGGGTGGCCGGCGCGCCGCAGCGCGCCGCCGAGCGACGCCAGCGCGAACGCTCGCTCCAGCCGCGCGGGTGTGGCGGCGAGCAGCTCGGCGGCCGCCCGCAGCCGCTCGATCCCGTCGGCGCCCTCCAGCTCGCCGCGCAGCCGTTGCGTGCGGCCGATCAGCGCGGGCGCCCCGATCCGCTCGGCCAGCGCCAGCTCACCGTCGATCGCGGCCAACGCCTCCTCGCGGCGGCCGAGCCGCGCCAGCGCGCTCGCGGCGAGCGACTGCCACGGCCGCCACGCGGGGTGGTCGAGGTGGCGCGACGTGCGGCCCATCAGCTCGGCCAGCGCGAGCGCCCCGGCCGCGTCGCCCTCGCGCAGCAGCAGTCTCGCCTGCGCCGTGCGCCAGTGAACGGCGCCGTCGCTCTCGTCGTCGTCGGCCGGCGGTTCGCCGAGCTCGGCGCGCACCGTCGCGGCGTCGTGGCCGCTGAGCAGCCCGTGCTGGCCGATCAGCCCGCGCGACCAGGAGGTCCCTCTGGCGTCGGCGCCCCACGGATCCTGCAGCCGGAGCGCCTCGCGCAGCGCGTCGCCGGCGTCGGCGAGGTCGCCGGTGCCGAGCAGCCAGGCGCCCTCCCAGATCTCGACCGAGGCGGTCGCGAAGACACCACCGCGGCGGTAGGTCTCGGCGCGCGCCGCCTCCAGGAAGGCGCGCGTCCGCGGGCTCTCGCTGAGCGTCAGCGCGACCATCGCTGCCGACCACATCATCCCGTTGCGACTGTGCAGCAGCACGTCGCCCTCGAGCGCCGTTTCGAGCACTGGCAGCACCTCGGCGACCGGCCGCGCCGCCGCGCTGCGCACGAACGCGATCGCCGCCAGCAGCAGCTTCGTGCCCAGCTCCCCGCCGGCCGGCGGCGGCTCGGCGAGCGCGCGCGCCCACAGGTTGTCCGGGTCTGCGGCGCCGAAGGAGACCGCGAGCAGCTGCATCGACTCCAGCATCCGCCGCTCTTCGAGCTGGTCGCCGCTCAGCTCGGCGGCGGTGCGGCGCGCCAGCTCCGCGCCCTCTGAGGCGCCGCCGGTGAACAGCAGCGACTGCACCAGCGCGAAGCAGGCGCTCGCCCGCGCTGCCGGATCGCTGAGGCCGTCGTACGCCTCGCGCAGGTGGAGCGCCGACAGCGGTGCGCTCATCTCCGACTCGGCCAGCGCCAGCTCCAGCAGCACCGGTGTCCGCTCGGCCGCCGCCGGCGGCTCGTCGAGCGCCCGCGCGAGGTAGGTGACGGCGCTCTCGGGTCCGCCGCGTCGGCTCGCCTCGCGCGCGGCGTCGCGCAGCAGCGCGACGGTCGCCGCGTCGCCGCGGCACGGCGCGTGCACGAGCTGGGCGGCGACCTGCTGGTCAGCGGCGCCGGCTGCCGCGAGCGCAGCTGCAGCGCGGCCGTGGGCCAGCTCGCGCTCGGCGGTCGAGAGGTCGCGGTAGACGGCGTCGCGCACGAGCGGATGGACGAAGCCGAGCGGCGGATCGGCCTGCAGGATGTCGGCCCGCGCCAGCTCGCCGGCGGCGCGCGCGACCTGCGGCTCCTCCAGCTCGGCGAGCCGGCCGACGGCGGCGAGGCTGGCGCTGTCGCCGAGCACCGCGACGGCGCGCGCGACCGCGAGCGTTTCGGGTGACAGCCGCGTCAGCCGCCGCAGGACGCTGCGCGCGACCGCCCTCGGCCCGATCTCGCGCACCGTCGCGGCTTCGCCGGCGAGCGGTCTGACGCCGTCGTCGGCGAGCGCGCGCAGCAGCTGGTGCAGCAGCAGCGGGTTGCCGCCGGTCGCCTCCTCGCAGGCGTCGCAAAAACGCGCGTCGGCCGGCGCGCCGAGCCGCGCACGCACGAGCGCCGCGACCGCCGCGTCGGTCAGCGGGCCCGGCCGCACCGGCACGCAGAGCGGGTCGGCGGCGATCTCCGCGAGCAGGTTGGGATCGCTGCCGGGGTCGGTCGAGCGGACCGTCATCGCGACCAGCACCGGGGTCGACTCCAGCCGCCGCGCGAGATAGGCGAGGAAGCGCAGCGACGGCCGGTCGCTCCACTGCAGGTCGTCGAAGGCGAGCAGCAGCGGCCGCTCCTCGGCCAGCTCGAGCGTCGCCCAGTAGAGGCCGTGCAGGACCGCGAAGGAGCCCTCCGCGGCTGCGGTCGCGTCGTCGGCGGCGGGGCCGCCGAGCACGCCGGCGGCCGGCGCGGCGGCGCCGACGAGCAGGTTCGGCCGCTCGCAGCCGCCGGCGTCGGCGCGCAGCAGCGGCTCGAACAGCTGCCGCACGGCGCCGAAGGAGAAGTCGCGCTCCAGCTCGCCGCAGCGGGCGCCGAGCACCAGCATGCGGTCGGCCGCGCGCTCGCGCAGGGCGGCCAGCAGGCGGCTCTTGCCGATCCCCGCCGGGCCTTCGATCAACGCCAGCCCGCCGCGGCCCGCGACCGCCTCGTCGACGAGCGCGTCGAGCTGCGCCAGCTCGCGCTCGCGTTCGAGCAGATCGTCGGTCGGGGCGCTCATCGCGCCGGGAGGTTAGGCGTGCGCCGCGCAGGAATGCAAGCGATCACGCCGGCAGGTACGCGTCGAGCCACTGTCCCAGCTCGGCGTAGACCTGCGCGCGCACCGGCGGCGCCGACAGCACGAGGTCGTGCATGCCGTCGTCGATTCGCACGCAGGTGACGTGCCGGCCCAAGCGGGTCGCGCGGCGCGCGATCTGCTCGGCGTCGAGCACGCTGTCGCTGCGCAGCAGGATCTCGTCCCACGCCTTCGGCCGGCTGCTGGCGGCCGAGCAGAGGACGAGGATCGGACCGCGCACGTCGAGCCCGCGCGCGACGCGGCGGTGCGCGGCGTGGACGGCGCGCAGCCAGCCGGCGCGGACCGGCACGCCCTCGACCGGCTTCAGCTCGAGGTCGAAGCTCCACTCGCCGCGATGGTCGCTGTGGATGCTCTGGACGTACAGCTCCGACAGACCGGCCGGCATCACCGCGTAGGGGTCGGTCCGCGCGCGCAGGGCGGCCAGCGTCGCGCCGGCCGCGCGCACGAGCGGCGCGGCGTTGAGCGACAGGAAGGGGCTGTTGAGGAAGAGCGCGTCGGGCCGGCGGGCGGCGTCGTCGCGGCGGGCGTGGGCCCACAGCGCGGCCGCCAGCCCGCCGGTCGAGTGGCCGTTGACGAGCAGCTGCGTCGCGCCGTCGGCGCGGATCGCGTCGGCCGCCGCGTCCAGCTCCTCGTACCACTCGCTGACGGAGCGGACGAAGTACGGCGTCTGGTGCGGGCGCAGCGAGCGGCCCGACTTGCGCAGGTCGAGCGCGTAGAAGGCGAAGCCGCGGTCGCGGTAGTAGGCGGCCAGCTCGCGCTGGAAGAAGTAGTCGACGAAGCCGTGGACGTAGAGGACGGCGCGGGTCGGCTTCGCGACCGTGTCCCCGTCGGAGCCGGCGTCGGCGGGGCGCAGGCGGATCAGCGTCGCGTGCTGCTCGCCCTCGGCGTCGGGCGCCAGCGGCAGCAGGCGCGTCTCGAAGTCGTCGCCGAGCAGCGCGTCGGTCGTCATGCAGGGGAGCTTCTCACGGCGTGATCGCGAGCGCGCCGAACGCCGCGCCGCTGGCACGCGGACCGCGGCAGGTGAGCCCGACGCGGATCGCGCGCTGGTTGTCGGAGGTCGTCGCGGTGATCGGCAGCGGCGTTCCGTTGACGGCGAAGCGAATCGTGTGGGAGTCGGCGATCAGGACGGCCAGTTCGGGCGGGTCGGCGGCCTTCGCCACTTCGGCGGTCGCCAGCGTGCGGCCCGCTCCGCCGCCGGTCGGTCCCTGCCAGACGCGCACGCCGCGCCCGCCGGGCAGCAGCTCGATCCCGTGCGCGACGCCGCTGTCCTGCCCGCCCTCGACGCCCGCGATCCCGGCTGCGCAGTCGTTGCGCTGCACCGTCACCTGCGCGCGCTGGTCGGCGGCCGGCAGGACCTGCCGCGCCAGCACCGCGCCGGCCGGCTCGCCGCGCAGCTCGATCCGCCCGTCGCGCTGGACGGCGCGCGCCGGTCTGTCCCACGGCCACTCCCACGCGGGGTCGAGCCGCGGCGTCGTCAAGTCGGGCGTCGCCGGCGCCGGCGGCCCCTGCGCGACGCCGAGCGGTGCGGCGGCCCGCTGCACCGCTCGGCCGTCCTCACCGGCGACCGGCCAACCGCCGGCGTCCCACCGCAGCGGCTCCAGCAGCGTGCTGCGGCGGACGTTGACGGGATCGTCGGCGAGCACGCCGTGATGGACGAGCCAGCGACGCCCGCGGCCGTCGCCGACGGTCGTGCCGTGGCCGTTGCAGCGCAGCGCCGGGCCGTCGCGCAGCACCAGTCGCGGCGCGCGCTCGTACGGTCCCAGCAGCCGGTCAGCGCGCGCCGCCGCCTCGCGGTAGTCGCACGGCGGCCGGCAGCAGCCGCCCGCGGCGAACAGCAGCACGAAGCGCCCGTCGCGGCGCAGCAGCTCAGGCCCCTCGACGACGCCCTCGTCGGCGGGGGTCACCGGCAGCAGCAGGTGCTCGCGGCCGCGCACCGCGAGCCCGTCGGCGCGCAGCGCGCGCGCCCAGATGCCGCCGCCGTCGCGGTAGCGGCGATAGATCAGGTAGGGATTACCGTGCTCGTCGTCGATGACGAACGGGTCGATCGCGCCGCTCGGCGGGCAGGTCAGCGGCCGGCCGAGGTCGCGGTAGGGGCCGGCGGCGCGGCGCGCGGTCGCGACGCCGATGCACGCGCGCGAGCGGTCGCGCCGCAGCCGCGCGGTGTAGTAGGCGCGCGGCTCGCCGCGGAAGCGCGTCAGCTCTGGCGCCCAGTACGGCGCCGCCGACCAGGCCGGCGCGCGTGGCAGCAGCGCGCCGATCCGCTCCCAGTTGACGAGGTCGCGCGAATGGAAGAGCGGGAAGATCGGCGCCCACGCGCGGCTCGTGGTGGAGAGCAGGAAGTCGCGCCCCTCGCGCACGATCGTCGGGTCGGGCTGCTGGCCGGCGATGATCGGGTTGGCGTAGGTGGCGCCGCTTGTCCCTGTGCCGCCGCCAGCCTCGTCGTCCGCTCCGCCACCGCACGCCGCGAGCCCGAGGCTCAGCGATGCCAGCGCGATCGCGAGCGCGGCGAGCGATCTCCATCGTCGAGCCATCCGCACGAGGATCGCGCGTTCGCGTCCGGCGCGCTATCCGACCTCCCGCCAGCGGACCGCCAGCTCCGTCCGCGAGCGGACGCCGAGCTTGCGGTAGGCCTGGCGCAGGTGGTGCTCGACCGTGCGCGGCGAGAGGAACAGCGCCGTCGCCGCCTCGCGGTTGGTTGCGCCGCCGGCGACCAGCTCGCAGACCGCTCGCTCGCGCGCGGTCAGCGCGTCGGCGGTGGTCGGCTCGGCAGTCGCGTCGCCGTCGCGCGGCAGGCCGGTCGCCGCCAGCTCGGCGGCGGCCCGCTGCGCCCACCCTGTCGTGCCGAAGGCGGTGAAGCTGGCGTGCGCGGCCTCCAGCAGCGTGCGCGCGTCGGCGCGGCGGCGGGCGCGGCGCAGGCGCTCGCCGAAGCAGAGCTGCGTCCGCGCCAGCTCGAACGGCGAGTCGATCCGCGCGTGCGCGGCGAGCGCGACCGCGAGGTGGGCGTCGATCCGCTCGTCGCCGTCGAGCAGGCCGCGGCTGCGCGCGGTCGCGGCGGCCGCCCAGGCGCCGCCGGTCAGCTCGGCGCCAGCCGCCAGCTCGGCCGCGATCACGCGCGCGTCGTCGTCGCGGCCGGTGCGCACGTAGACGTCGACGAGGTCGCCGGAGGTGTAGAGGAAGGAGGGATCGCGGGAGCCGAACCGTTCGGTGTGGGCGCGGGCGCGTTCGAGGTGAACGATCGCCGTCTCGGTCTCGCCGAGTCCCAGCGCGAGCATCCCCAGCGCCTGCTCGCCGGTCGCGGCGGTCGAGGTCATCCCCAGCCCGGCGCTCAGCTCGAGCACGGTCGCGGCATGCGCGCGGCAGGCATCGGCCTCGCCGCGGTGGGCCTCGACGAAGGCCGCGGCGGTCAGCGCGAGCGCGCGGGTCCATCCTTCGAGGCCGGCATCGGAGAGCGCGACCGCCTCGCCGGCCAGGTCGCCCGCGACGTCGAACTCGGCGCGCCGTATGTGGACCGTCGCGAGCACCGAGAGCGGCAGCGCGAGCGCGGCGACGGCGCCCTTCGCGCGGGCGGTCTCGACCAGCCGCACGAGCAGCCGCTGGGCATCGTCGTACTGCTCCATCCAGATCATGCTCAGCGCCGCGATCGACACCACCTCGTGGCCGGGACCGACCGGATCGGCGTCGTGCAGCGCCCGCGCCTGCTCGGCCAGCAGCGCCTTCGCGCGGCGGTGGTCGCCGAGCCCTGACAGCGCCTCGGCGCGCAGCACGGCCGGCGCGTGCGCGACCCATTCCGGCGCGAGCGTCTGCGCCTGCGCGGCCAGCTCGGCGAGCCGCTGCACCGGCCCCGACGACATCACCGCGACGCTCGCCTGCGTCAGCAGCAGCGCCGCCCGCGTCGGGTCTCGCACCGCGATCCGCGCGGCCTCGTCCTCCAGCAGCGCGTACGCGTCCTGCGGATGGCCGCTCTGCAGCATCGCCGCGCCGCGCACGAACTGCGCGTCGGCGCGCGTGAGCGGATCGTCGAGCGTCGGCAGCAGCGCCTCGATCAGCGCTCTGGCGCGCGCCGGCTGGCTCGCGACGTTCGCCGTGCCGGCCGCGGCGATCGTGCGCGCGGCGGCCTGGGCCGGCTCGGGGCTGAGTTGCGCGGCGCGCTCGAGCACGGCGATCGCGGTCGCGGTCGCGCCGCGCTCACGCGCCTCGTGGCCGAGCGTCTCCAGCGCCGCCGCGAGCTGCTCGTCGGGCGCGGTCGCGGCGGCGGCGAGGTGCCAGGCGCGCGTCTGCGGGGTGCCGGCGGCGGCGAGCGCGCGGTGGGCGGCGCGCCGTCTGCCGGGCGTGGCGGCGTGGTAGACGGCGGCGCGCACGAGCGGATGGGAGAAGCGCACCCGCGTCGCCGCGAGCGCGATCAGACCGGCGTCCTCGGCGGGCTCGAAGATCGTCACCGCACCCGCGCCGCGATCTGCGTCGTCCGCGCCGCGATCCACCGCACCCGCGCCGCGATCCACCGCACCCGCGCCGCGATCCACCGCACCCGCGCCGCGATCCGCGTCGTCGGCGCCGCGATCCACCGCACCCGCGCCGCGATCCGCGTCGTCCGCGCCACGACCTGCGTCAGCCGCGCCCCCGAGCGCTCGCAGCAGCGTCGCCGTGTCACCGTCGGAGCTGGCGGCCGCGAGCAGCAGCGCGGCCTGCGTCGGCGCGGGCAGCGCCGCGACGCGCGCGGCGTAGGCGCGCCGCAGCCGCTCGCCGGTCGGGAGCGGATCGGGCAGCGCGGCGATCCCGTCGCGCTGCGCCGCCGACAGCTCGGCCGGCGCCTCGACGAGCGCCAGCGGGTTGCCGCCGACGGCGTCGACCAGCGCCTCGGCGACGGCCGGCGCCAGCCCGCCGGCGCGCGCCAGCGCGAGCGCGTCCTCGCGCGCGAGATCGGACAGCCGCAGCCGCGGCACCTCCGGCCATGGCGCGTACGGCTCACCGCGCAGCGAGCGGACCGCGACGAGCGCCAGCGGCAGCCGCTCGGCGCGGCGGGCGAGGAAGGCGATCGCCTCCTGCGAGGAGGCGTCGAGCCATTGCACGTCGTCGACGAGCAGCAGCAGCGCGCGGCCGCTCGCCGCCGTCTCCAGCAGCGCGACGAGCGCCTGCAGCACCAGCACGCGCTCGGCACCGGCCGGCGCGTCGAGCGCGAGCGCGGCCCGCAGCGCCGCCCGCTGCGCCTCCGGCAGCCCGTCGCCGTGCGCGATCACCGGCGCCACCAGCTCCGCCAAGCCGGCGAACGGCAGCCCGACCTCGCTCTCGACGCCGGTCGTGCTGAGCACCAGCAGGTCCGGCGCCCCCAGCGCCCGCAGCAGCGCGCTCTTGCCGACCCCCGGTGTCCCTTCGACGACGAGCGACCCGCCGCGTCCGCCGCGCGCGCGATCGAGCAGCACGCCGAGCCGTTCCAGCTCCGCCGCGCGACCGACCAGCCGACCTGCCTCCGTGCCTGGTCTCAGCATCTGCGCCGAAGCGTACGCCGCCGCGCGGGCTCCGGGGCGCGACGAGTCCGTACGCGGGACAGTCGATGTCGTTTTCCGCAGAGTTCGCAGACAAACGTTGCATTACGCCATCTAACTGGGGTTGTGCCTTCACACGCGGTTTGGGAACGTCTGTTCGTGCTCGATCTCGCGCCTCAAACCACGCCCCTCAGCGCCCCTGACGGCGCCGCCAGCCCCGGTGACCTCGCCCGCCGCGACTGGCTGCTGCTGTTGATCGCCCACGACGCCGACCCGGGTGGGCTCGACGGCAACTACGTCCACACGGCGATGTGCGTCTTCTCGGAGGAGGCGCCGATCTCCGCGGCTGAGAGATATCCCTTCAGGCCCGGTCTCAGCGGGCCGACCAGCGAGCAGATCTACGAGGACATGGACTGGCTTGAGGAGATCGGCCACGTCGAGCGAATCCGTGTTCGCGGCTGGGCGGGACCACGCATCTGTGTGACGCCCGCTGGACGGGAACGCGCTGCGGAGCTGCTGGCGCTCGCCACGTCGCGACAACCATCTGCGGCGGGTCTGTTGCTGAATGTGAAACAGGAGATGCTGTCGATGGGGATGACCGTGTGGATGGCGCTGGTGTGTCGCCGGCATCCGCAGTACGCGGGAAGAGCGATCTTCAACTGGCGCGGCTACGAACGCCCGCCGGGAAGGGAGTGGGATGACGATTCTGCTCGGCCTGCGAAGCGGTGAAGGCGTCGTACTGGCAGCGGACAGCCAGCGCACGGAGGGGGCATTTCGGCAGCGGATGCAGAAGCTGTTCGTGACGCGTCACGGGATCGGATGGGGCTGCGCTGGCAACGTCGCAATCCAGCAGGATCTCGCCGAGCTGTTGGAAGGGATCGAACGGAACAGGAGCCCAGCTGTCGTCAAGCAGGAGATCGTCGCCGCGATGCGGGAATCGACCCGGCGCGCAACGTCGGCGATCGAGACGCCGTCACGGGTCGCGCTCGGCGCGGTCGGGCTCTTCGCCTGGTATGGCGCGTTCGACGGCGCGTCTCGTCTGCTGCGCGTTTCGAGTGAAGGTCACGCAGAGTTCGCACAGACGTTCACTGCGGGTGGCGGCCCGACGCGGCTCGCGCTCTTCGGCCTCGGTCGCTTCGAACATGTTGGCTTCGCAGAACTGTCGCTGGACGCGGGCAAGGTCGTCGTGGCAACAGTGACCGATGACGTCATTGCGGCGAGCGCGCATGGCGTGGCTGCTCCGATCCAGTTGGTGACCGTTACGGAGCGAGAGCAATTCCTGCTTCAGGACGTGGACGTGGAGGAGGTCGAATCCGCTGTCGACGCCTTCCGCGCCCACCAGCGGCAGTTCCTCTCCGAGTTGACGCCCGCGTTCGCGCCGCCCGTCATCGGCGCCGCCGCCAGCGCCGCCGCCGCCCCTACTTCTCCGTGCTGAGATAGTCGCCGCTCGCCTGCCGCGCGAGCCCGGTGCAGTCGCGCAGTCTGCGCCAGTCGCGGATCGCGGCGGTGCGATCGGTGCCCGTGAGCGGGATCGGGGCGCCGTCGGAGATCAGCGCGGGACGCCAGGCGGCTCTGTCGATCCGACGGCCGGTGACGGTCACGTGGAGCACGCCGCTGGAGGTGCGCGGCGGCTCCTTCGCGTAGAAGGCGAGGTTGCCGAGGCCGTAGGCGACGTAGGTGCGGCCGAGGTATCCGGCGCCCAGCAGCACGTGCGCGTGCGAGCCGACGAGCAGGTCGGCGCCGGCCGTCGCGAGCAGCCTCGCGAGCTGCGGCTGCTGCGTGTTGGGGCACTGCTGCAGCTCGGTTCCCCAGTGCAGGTAGACGACGACGGTGTCGGCCTCGGCGCGCGCCTCGCGGACTGCTCTGACGAGCCCGCCGAGGTCGCGGGCGGTCGCCATCCCGGGCTGGTCGTCGGTTGCCATCCACTCGCCCTTGAGGTTGTCGTCGAGCACCTGCGAGGCGGCGACGATCGCGATCCGCTGGCCGTTCTTCTCGACCGTGTAGGGCGTGAAGGCGGCGTCGCGGTCGGCGCCGACGCCGATCAGCGGCAGCCCCGCTCTCGCATCCGCGGCGAGTGTCTGCTCCAGCCCCGCGCGGCCGCAGTCGAGACCATGGTTGTTCGCCATCGTCGTGACCGTCACGCCCGCCGCTCTCAGCGCCGTGAACGCGCTCGGCGTCGTCGCGAAGGTGAACTGCTTCGCCTGTCTCACCGGGCAGGCGCCGTCGGCGGTGACCGCCGTCTCGAGGTTGACCATCGCGACGTCGGCGCCCTTCAACAGCTCCTTCAGCGGCTCCAGCGCGGTCTTCGGATCGCTCGCCAGTCGCGCCTTCAGCCCCTCCTCGAAGTGCACGTCGCCGCCGAAGGCGAGCGTCACCGCTCTGCCGCTGCCGAGCGGATCGCGCTCCGCGGCGGCCGCCGTCTCGCCGCCGCCACCGCTCGAGCCGCCGCAGCCGGCCAGCGCGAACAGGAGCGCGACCAGCGCGAGTACGGCCGCCGGCAACCCTGCGCCCCGGCGAGCGCCCAGCACGATGCGATCGGCGATCCGGACGGGTGACACAGCTTGTTGGTTCGACGCCGCGCGACTGACTCCGCTCGGCGCGGCGGATGCGAGCGGGGGCGCCACCCCCTGGTCCTCGGCAGCGGCTGCGAGAACTGGAGCCCGGCGGGGCGCGGGCTACGACGCGTCGTCGGCGCTGTCGGCCTCGATGCAGGCCGCCGCGTCGCTGTGCAGACCGGCGGCGCCGGCGCAGTCGAGCATGTGGCCGGCGGTCGCGCGCTGCAGCAGCTCGTACAGCGTCCCGCGCTCCTGCTCGCTGAGGCCCTGCAGCAGCTCAGCCTCGGCCGCTTCGATCGCGCGCTCGGCTCTGTCGAGCGTGCGCTCGCCGGCCGGCGTCAACTCGACGAAGTGACGGCGGCGGTCGGCCTCGGAGCGGCGGCGCGCGAGCAGCCCCGCCGACTCCAGCTCGTTGAGCAGGCCGACGAGGTTGGTGCGGTCGATCGCCAGCTGCTGCGCGAGCGCCTGCTGCGTCGCCGGCGCGTGCTGACGCAGGACGGTCAGCGTCACGAGGTGGCGCGGCCGCAGCCCGAGCGCGCTGAGCGTCGCCTCGGTGTGGGCGCGCGAGATCCGCGCGAGGTGGTCGAGCAGGGCGGTGGAGGAGTGCAGGGGGGCGACGGCCACGGGTCAAGTCTACGAAGGCCGCCAATGTGTCCTACACTGCAACTAGTTTGTCTTACACAAATCATTTGCGAGGTTCACGCATGCCGCACCTGCTCCACATCGACGCCAGCATCCAAGGCGACCGCTCCGTCAGTCGTTCGCTGACCGCGCGCGCCGCCGAGCGCTGGAAGGCCGCGCACCCCGACGGCACCGTCACCTACCGCGATCTCTCCGCGGATCCGCTGCCGCATCTCGGCCCCGACCATCTCCTGGCGCGCGTGGTTCCGGCCGAGCAGCAGACACCGGCGCAGGCGGAGGCCTTCGCGCTGTCGACGCGGCTGATCGACGAGGTCAAGGCGGCCGACACCGTCCTGCTCGGCCTGCCGATCTACAACTTCGGCGCCCCCTCGACCGTCAAGGCGTGGGTCGACCATGTCGTCTTCCCCGGACTGTCGACCGACCCGGCCGGCGGCGACGGTCTGCTCGCCGACAGTGAGCTGATCGTGCTGGAGTCACGCGGCGGCGGCTATGCCCCCGGTACGCCGCGCGAGGGTTGGGACCACGGCGAGGCGTGGCTGCCGCACGGCCTCGCGCTGACCGGCATCGAGCCGCGCTTCATCATCGCCGAGCTGACGCTCGCCGATGTCAACCCGGCGATGGAGCAGCTGCGCGGGCTGGCGGCCGAGAGTCTCGCGGCCGCGCGCGAGCAGGTCGACGCGCTGTGGAGCGAGGCGCGCGTCTGACGCAGCGTCGTCGCGACAGCGCTCTGACGCGCGCCGCGGCCGCGGGTCGCTACTGCTGCGTGTCCTTGCGGCCGTAGCGGTCGTCGAGCCGCACGACGTCGTCGAGCTGCGGCGTCGAGACCTCCAGCACGGTCGCGTCCTCGATCGCCTCGATCGTGTGGACGACGCCGGGCGTGTTGCGCCAGCGCACGCCCGGCTCGAGCACGACCTCCTCCAGCTCGTCGGCGCTCGGGCCCTGCACGAGCAGCAGCTTGCCGCTCAGCAGGTAGCAGCTCTCGTCCTTCTCGCGGTGGTACTGGAGCGAGAGGCGGTGGCCGGCGTGGACGACCAGGAGCTTGCCGGCGTAGTGCTCGGTGTGGGCGAACCACAGCTCGTGGCCCCACGGCTTGTCGACTCTCCGCGGTTCGGCGGGGGCGGCGGCTTCGATCATCCCGCCACGCTACCGGGCCGCGCGGCGCGGCGACGGCGCGCGGACGGCCCGTTGACCGCGTGTGCGCCAGCTCCGTTCAATGTGCTGAACACGATCGACTGAAAAAGTTAGGATCGCTCCCAATGGGAACGGGGACGATCGACGCGGGCAGAGTGAGAACGGCGCTGCGCTTCCGCCGCAACGCCGACCGGCTGACGGCGGGGCAGCTGGCGGCGCTGAGCGACGCCTTCACGCGCGCGCAGGCGCTCAGCGACGACCGCGGCTACGGCTTCTACGCCGGCATCCACGGGCTGCCGCTGCCGATCGGCTGCGACAACGCCCACGGCACGCCGTACTTCCTTCCCTGGCACCGCGCCTACCTGTACTTCTTCGAGCGCGCGCTGCGCGACCGCAACCGCGACGCGATGTTGACCTGGTGGGACTGGCGCACGCCGCCCGGCACCGCCGGCGCGCTGCCGAGACCGTTCGCCGCCAGAGGCAGCAGAAGAGCGCCCAACCCGCTGCTGAGCGCGGCCGTCGACCCGCTCGCGCGCAGACAGGGCAGAGGCTTCGGCGACCCGAGAGTCGCCGCCGCGACGCGCACCTTCCGCAGGCCGGGCACGCTCGGTGTGCCGCTGCCGAGCGCCGCGCAGGTCACCGCGGCGCTGAGCGCCGGCGACTTCCTCGACTTCAGCGAGGCGGTCGAGGGGCTGCACAACGACGTCCACGTGTGGGTCGGCGGGCACATGAGCGAGGTCCCGTTCGCCGCCTTCGACCCGATCTTCTGGGCCCACCACACGATGATCGACCGCCTCTGGCGGCTGTGGCAGCTGCGCAACCCGGGCGGCCGCCCGCCGGCGAGCATCCTCGACGAGGCGCTGCCGCCGTTCCGCATGACGGTCCGGCAGACGCTCGACGTGACCGCGCTCGGCTACGACTACGCCGTCAGCACGGCGTCCGCGGTGGTGGTCAGATGACGCGTTTCACGACCGCGCCGCTGGAGCTGCCGACCTTCGCCGACCGCGACGACGTCAGACGGGCCGACCTCGTCTTCCACGGCGTCGACCACGCCGGCCCCTCCTACGTCGTCCACGTCTTCCTCGGCCGCGAGAACGCGACGCTCAGAACGGTGCGCGACAACGCCCACGGCTACGCCGGCTTCTACTCGGTCTTCGGCCACGGCGGCTGCTACGGCGACGACGACGGCCACTGCGACCCGCGCGCCCGCTACTCCGACGACTTCGACCGCCGCCTGCGCCATCCGCTCGCGCCGCAGACGCGCACGCTGACGGCGACCGAGGCGCTGCACCCGCTGCTGCTGGACCCGAACGTGACCGAGGTGCCGGTGACGGTTGTGATCGAGCCGGAGGGCGCCGCGCCGGCGGCGCCGTTCGAGCTGGTGCGGCTGCTGACCTACGTCGACTGACGGCCGCTCAAGCCGCGGCGCCCGGGGCCGATGACCGGGGGAGCGTATGAGCCTTGACGCCGCGATCGCCCGCATCAGCCAGATCCAGTCGATGATCGAGCCCCTCAACGGGGCCGCATCGGCGAACGCCGCTCGGCCGGTCCAGCAGACGACGGCGACCAACGCCCCCGTCGCGACCGCCTCGGCGTACGCGCCCAACGCCGCCTACCCGGTGACCGCGACGACCGGCATGACCAGCCCGACCGGCGTCGCGCCGACCAGCTTCTCCAACGTGCTCGCGGGCACGACCGGGCAGCTGTCGGCGAGAGCGTCCGGCTACCTGACGCCGGGCCAGCGCACCTTCGCGACCCAGCTCGCGGCCGAGACCGGCATGAACCCGCAGGTCGTCGCCGCGTGGATGCTCGCCGAGCAGTCCGGCGGCGCCGCCACCTCGCGCGAGTCGGCCGGCAACCACAACTGGCTCAACATCGGCTACACCGACTCGGCCACCTACGGCGCCTCCGCGTCGGTCTGGTCCGATCCGGCCAGTGCCGCGCACGCGACCGCCGGCTGGCTCAAGGGCGAGGACACGGTCGACGGCTACGGCAAGGCAAGCGCCGGCGTGCAGTCGATCCTGAACAGCGCCGGGCAGTCGCCCGAGGCGCAGGTGCAGGCGCTGCAGCGCTCCGGCTGGGCCTCGTCCGGCTACCCGGACCTGCCCGGCGTGCTGCGCATGGTCGGCAGCTGAGCGACGCGCTCGGCGCAGGCTTCACGCGCGGCCGCTGAGGGCCGCGGAGTCGGCTACTCCAGCACCAGCAGCGCGGCGCGCGGCGGTCCGCAGACGCCGACGCGCATCGCCATCCGCACGCCGAAGACGTTGACGGGGCGCACCGTCAGGCGGCGCAGCTCGTCGTCGCCCGCGGCGGCGTGCATGATCGCGGCCGCGAAGGCGTCGGCACTGGCGGCCTCGGCATCGGCCGGCGTCAGCAGCTCGGTGACCGGCCGCTCGACCGCGTCGCCCTCGCCGACGGCGAGGAAGCGCTGCGCCTCGGCGGAGAGCGCGCGCACCGACAGCGACTTGTCGACGATCAGGAACGGCTCGCGCGGCTGCGGGACCAGATCGGCGCTCGCCTCCATCAGCAGCCCCAGCTCGCAGTCGCCGCAGACGCGGGCGACCGGCGCCGGGATCTCGTTCGTGACGGAACCGCAGTGGCCGCAGAACCACTGGGAGGGACGGGCCTCCTCGGCGGTCGAGGGAACGAGGCGGAGGAATGGGCGGGCCGAAGCCATGGGAGCAGTATCGGGAACTTCGTTCAAGCAGGTGTATGTGTTCGGTGTGGAACTGGACGGAATGGCCGTGCGATAGCCAGCTATCCGGCGAAATGGTGAGCTTTTGGAGACTGTGAGGTCGCTCACACTCGCCGATTTCGAGCCCGTTCGCGACTCGAACTCAGGGCCCGACGGCTCTGCTGCGTCTCGACGGCGTCACCTTGCGGCGCTGCTCCGCCTCCTCGCGCGCGGCCTCGTCCTCGGGCGCGAACTCCTCGACCAGTTCGGTGAAGAGCTTGTCGGGGTCCTCGACACCCTCCTCCTCCAGCAGCGCGGCGGAACGCGGGTCGACGTGCTCGACCTCGGTCGTGAGGCCCAGCAGCAGCGTCGCGACGACGACGGTGCCGAGCAGGTCGACGCCGACCGCCAGCGGCAGCAGCCACCAGGATCCAGTCGTGATCGCCAGCACCGCGCCGATCACGAGCGCGGCGAAGAAGAGGCTGCCGAACAGGACGCGGTTGTCGCTGACGCCGACGAACAGCCGCGAGCGCCCGCCGTGGCTGGCGGCCGCGACGCGCGCCCGGTTGGCCGGCACCTCGGCCGTGTCGCTGCCGACCACCTCGCGCAGCTCGTCGGTGAGGATCCGGTTGGCCGCAGGCGAAAGCGACGGGTCGGCCGATCTCACGTCGCGACGCTCGCGCTGCTGCCGATCGCTCATGTCCTCCAGCTACCCGCTCGCTCGTTCGCGACACGGTGGGAAATCGGTGTGACACGAGTGCGGACGCGCCTCGGCGATCAAGTCAGCATGCTGACGAGCCGACAACGGGGGCACGATGAGCACCATGGAGATCGGCCAGTCCGTCGGCGCGTCGGACGAGCAGCGCCGTCTCGCCGCGGTCAGCGCCGCCGTCGCGGCCGCGGAGGAGGCGTCGAGCGGGCTGCAGCGGCTCGTGACGCTCGTCGCGCACCTGCTCGGCTACCCGGAGGTGCGGCTCAACCTCGTGCGCGACACGATCCAGGTGACGGTCGCCGCCGCGGGCCTGGAGGCGGGCGAGATCACCCCGCGCGAGCTCTCCTTCTGCGCACAGGCGATCCTCGCGCCCGACCGCGTGCTGGTCGCCGGCGACACCGCGACCGATCCGCGCTTCCGCGACAACCCGCTCGTCGCGCAGGGGCTGCGCGCCTACGTCGGCGCGCCGCTCGTCTCCAGCGACGGCTGCGCGCTCGGCGCCCTCTGCGTCACCGACTCCGTCCCGCACGAGCCGAGCGCCGAGGCGGTCGAGACGCTGCGGCTGCTCGCCGACGCCGTCACCGCCGAGCTGGAGCACAGCCGCGCGCTGATGGCGATCGCCGAGGTGACCGCCGCGCTCGCCTGCGCCAACGACCTGGACGAGGTGCACACGCTGATCTGCGGCGGCGCGCGCACCGCAGGCGGCGCCGACGGCGGCATGCTCGTCGTCCGCGACGGCCGGCGGCTGGAGGTCGCCGCGACGAGCGAGCCGCTGCCCGAGCAGCTGACGCTGCCGGTCGGCCCCGGCTCGCTGACCGGACGCGTCTGCGCCGGCGGGCGCGCTGAGTTCCACGGTGACGGCGACGGCGCCGCGGTGCCGGCGATGACGCGCGCGCTGATGGAGCGTATGGGCGCGAGCGCCGTCGCCGCCTTCCCGGTCGGCGCGGCCGGTCCCGACGGCGCGGCCGGCGTCCTGGTGGTGTGGTGGAGACGGCCGCTCACGGCGCTGCCCGCGACGGTGCGGCGGACGCTGGCGACGCTCGCCGACCAGGCTGCCGTCGCGCTCGAGCGGGCGACGCTGCTGGACAGACTGGAGCAGCTCAGCCGCACCGACCCGCTGACCGGTCTCTCCAACCGCCGCATGCTCGACGAGGTGCTCGCGCGCGAGATCGCGCGGGCCGCGCGCACCAGCGAGCCGCTGACGCTCGCGATGCTGGACCTCGACCACTTCAAGCTGTACAACGACCGCCTCGGCCACCAGGCCGGCGACCGGCTGCTGCGCCATGCCGCGGACGCGTGGGAGAACGCCGTGCGCCGCAGCGACCTCGTCGCGCGCTACGGCGGGGAGGAGTTCACGCTCGTGCTGCCGCAGTGCGACGCGGGCTCGGCGCGCGCGCTGATCGAGCGCGTGCGGGCGGCGACCCCCGACGGCGAGACCTGCTCGATCGGCTGTGCGACATGGGACGGGATCGAGACGCCGGCGGCGCTGCTCGACCGCGCCGACCGCGCGCTCTACGCCGCCAAGCGCGCGGGCCGCGACCGCGTCGTCTTCGACGGCGACGCCTGAGCCGGCGTCGGCACCTGCGCGACCGGCGCGCGCTGCAGCGGGAACGACGCCGCCGACTCGCTCTCGAGCCCGAGCCCGCGGTCGCCGCGACAGGCGAAGGCGCGCAGCTCGATCCGCACGCGCGGCGGCAGCGGTTGCCGCGCGGCGATCGCCACGCGCAGCCGCCCGCGGTCTCTGACCGCCACCGTGCGCGTCGCAGCGTCATGCCGACGGCGCGGCGCGCGAAGCGCAGCGCGGTGATGTCGAAGAGCGGCAGCTCGACCCGCTCGCAGTCGCTCACGACGACGCCGCGCCCGAAGGAGGTGCTCTCGTTCGCGACGCGGTCGCGACCGGGGCCGCAGGTGAGCAGACCGGCGAGGTCGACGAGCAGGTCGGCGCCCGCGCCCCCGAGCACGGTCATGCGGCCGCTGCCGAAGTAGCCGTCCAGCTCGTTCGGGCCGTCGTCGCCGCGCAGCTCGTCGGCGCCGTAGCCGCCGATCGCGTTCTCGACCGCGGTCAGCGTGTCGCGCTCGCCGGCGCTGCCGCCGCCGCCGGCCGCGAGGTCGACGGCGATCGGCTGCCGCCGCTGCGAGGAGTCGGCCTCGTCGCCGCCGGGGCCGCCGTCGAGCAGGTCGTCGGCGAACGGTCCGCGCCGGCACCGCCGGAGAGCACCAGCGGGTGGCCGTCGGCGCCCTTGGCGAGCAGCGTGTCGTCGCCGTCGCCGAGGTCGACGCGGATGGTCGTGTTACGCGGGCCGGCGCCGAGCGAGCAGGTGACCCAGCCGTCGGCGGTGGCCGCGCAGCCGCTGCCGGGGGCGATCGGGGCGCCGGTGCCGCGCACGGCGACCACGCCGGCGCTGGAGTCCAGCTCGCCGGCGTTCACCTCGCCCGGCGCCGCCTGCCACAGGACCGTCGCGACCTTCACCGGCGGCCCCTTCGGCACCTCCTCCTCGCCGAGCGTGAGCGAGATCGTCGAACCGCTCGCCACGGCCGGCGGCAGCAGCGGCACGGCGAGCGCGAGCAGGAGCGGGATCAGCCGAAAGGGGCGCATGCAGCTGAGAACGGGGCTGCCACGGAGAAGTCGCGCGTCGAGCCGCCTTCCTCCGTTTGGACATACGCCCTGCCAGGCCCGGACGCTAGCGTTCGTCGCGTGGAATTCGAGGTCGCCACCGCCGAGCCCGCCGCGCAGGAGATCCCGCTCGGCGGCAGCCAGTTCCCGCCGATCGCCGACTACGGCTTCCTGTCGGACTGCGAGGTCTGCGCGCTCGTCGCCAAGAGCGGCAACGTCGAGTGGATGTGCCTGCCGCGGATGGACGGCCCGAGCGTCTTCGCCGGGATCCTCGACCGCCACGCCGGCCGTTTCCGCGTCGGCCCGCGCGACGAGGTCGTGCCGGCCGACCGCCGCTACCTGCCCGGCACGATGATCCTGGAGACGACGTGGGGCACGCCGACCGGCTGGCTGGTCGTGCGCGACGTGCTGGTGATCGGGCCGTGGCACCACGGCAGCGAGCGCTCGCGCCGCTACGCGCGCTCGCCGCGCGACCACGAGGCCGGCCACGTGCTGCTGCGCACGATGCGCTGCCTCAACGGCTTCGTCGACGTCGAGCTCGACTGCGAGCCGGCGTTCGACTACGCGCGCAAGCGCGGCTCGTGGAGCTACGCGGGCGACGGCTACGGCGACGGCGCCTGCACGGCGGAGGGGAGCGACCTCCAGCTGCGCCTGCGGACCGACATGCGGCTCGGCTTCGAGGGTCCGCGCGCCCGCGCCGAGACGCGCATGAGAGCGGGCGACACGCTCTTCTGCGCGCTCGGCTGGTCGACCCATCTGCCGCCCGACAGCTACGAGGAGGCGCGCGCGCAGCTCTCCTACACCGGCAACTTCTGGCACGAGTGGATCAGCCGCGGGCGCTTCCCCGACCATCCCTGGCGCGTCCACCTGCAGCGCTCGGCGCTGACGCTGAAGGGCCTCACCTACGCCCCGACCGGCGCGATGATGGCGGCCGCGACGACCTCGCTGCCGGAGACGCCCGGCGGCGAGCGCAACTGGGACTACCGCTACACCTGGCTGCGCGACTCGACCTTCATGTTGTGGGGCCTCTCGACGCTCGGCTTCGACCGCGAGGCGCACGACTTCCTCTACTTCATCACCGACCGCCTGGAGGCCGGCGGGCGGCTCTCGATCATGTACGGGATCGACGGGCGCGAACGGCTCGAGGAGGAGATCCTCGACCACCTCAGCGGCTACGAGGGCGCCAAGCCGGTGCGGATCGGCAACGGCGCGTGGGATCAGCGCCAGCACGACGTCTGGGGCGTGCTGCTCGACTCGATCCGGCTCCACATCCGCTCCGGCGACCGCCTCGACGACCGCCTCTGGCCGCTCGTCGTCAAGCAGGTCGACACGGCCGTCGCGGAGTGGCGCGAGCCCGACCGCGGCATCTGGGAGGTGCGCGGCGAGCCGCGGCACTTCACCTCCTCGAAGATCTTCTGCTGGGTCGCGGCCGACCGCGGCGCGCGCCTGGCGCGGCTGCGCGGCGACCGTGAGGCGGCGAAGCGCTGGCGCGCCGCCGCCGACGAGATGCACGCGGAGATCTGCGAGCGCGGCGTCGACGAGCGCGGCGTCTTCGTGCAGCACTACGACACCGTCGCGCTCGACGCCTCGCTGCTGCTGATCCCGATGCTCGGCTTCCTGCCGTCGAGCGACCCGCGCGTGCGCACCACGGTGCTGGCGATCGCCGACGAGCTGACGGTCAACGACATGGTGCTGCGCTACAAGGTGACCGAGACCGACGACGGCCTCACCGGCGAGGAGGGCTCGTTCGCGATCTGCTCCTTCTGGCTCGTCTCGGCGCTGGTCGAGATCGGCGAGGTCCAGCGCGCCCGCGACCTCTGCGACAAGCTGCTCTCCTACGCCAGCCCGCTGGCGCTCTACGCCGAGGAGATCGACCCCCATTCGGGCCGCCACCTCGGCAACTTCCCGCAGGCGTTCACGCACCTGGCGCTGATCAACGCGGTGATGCACATCATCCGCGCCGACGAGGCGCTCGTCGACGACGTGCACTGAGGGGCGGCGCGTACGCCGAAAGGCTGCATTTCGCGTCGGTGCGGCCGATCACCCGATCGACCGCCGCGCACCGGGCGCGGCTCTCCCCGGAATGGACGCCATGTTCAAGGCCCGCACGACGACCGCATTGCTGTTGACGCTTCCCGCCCTTGCCCTCGGCGCCTGCGGCGGCAGCGACTCCGACTCGAACTCCGACGAGGATCAGATCACCGCGGTGATCGAGGCGATCGGCGCCGATCCGCTCGCCGTCTGCGATCACGTCGACGCCGCCACGCTGGAGCAGATGGGCGGCAAGGACGGCTGCGTCAGATCCGGCGAGGAGTCGGGCGACAGAGGCAGCGAGGTGACGATCGAGGACATCACGATCGACGGCGACGGCGCGGTCGCGAGAATCAGCGACGACGACGGCCCGACGACCGTCAGATTCGCCAAGGAGGACGGCGAGTGGAAGGTGACCCCGGGCGGGTCAGCCGGCTGAGCTGGGCTCGCCGCGGCCGGTCTTCGCGTCTGCGCTCGCGCGCAGCGCGGTCAGGCCGGCCGTCCACAGCTGGTCCGCGTCGCTGCCCTCGGCGAAGCGGTCGTTCAGCTCCAGCATGATCATCCCGTGGGCGAAGGCCCACAGCACGCGCGCCAGCGTCAGGTCGCCGCCGACCGCCTGGCGCAGCGCCTCGCCCGCGAACTGCTCCGAGCCCTCGACGAGCGCGGCGCGGTCGAGCCCGTGGTCGGTCATCAGTCGGTAGACGTGCGGATGCTCCAGCGCGTAGCCGCGGTAGGCGACGCCGATCGCGTTTATCGGGTCCTCGCCGCTGACCCTCGCATGGGCTGCCGCCGCGGCGGTCATCTCGCCCTGTTCGAAGAAGGCCTGCGAGATGATCGCGTTCTCGAGCGCGCGCTTGTCGGCGACGTGCTCGTACAGCGACGGCGCGCGGATCCCGAGCTGGGCGGCGATCCGGCGCATCGAAAGGCCCTCGGGACCCTCGCGCTCCAACAGCTCGCGAGCGACCTCGACGATCTCGCGGGCGCGGGGGGACAGCTCCTGCATCGCTCCGGAAACTACCAGCGTCAGAAAAACGCCGGTGTGCCTGTGCTGATTGATCAGTCCTCTGCGAGGACGACGACCTGGTCCCCGGCGGCCGGCACGTACAGCGCCGACTTGGCCGGGTTGAGCCGCATCCCGTAGCGGCTGGCGGGGTCGCTCGCCAGCTCGGCGAGGCGCAGGCCGAGCGCGCTCTCGCCGCGCTCGCGCGCGGCCGCGACGACGGTCGCGAAGGTCGTCTCGCGGCCGGTCTCGACGTAGTCGGACATCTCGCGCAGGTAGATCTCGGAGCCGTCGGCGTCGAACAGGATGCGGAAGACCTCGGCGAGGTGGCGGTTCTCGGAGATCTGCGCCAGCAGCAGGCTCAGCACCTTGTCGGAGACGATCACGTCGTCGACCTCGGTCACCTGCGCCAGCTCGTGGTTGCGGTCGTCGAGCATCTCGCTGACGATCGAGACCGCTCTGTCGAGCCTCGCCGCGATGTCGCGCAGGTGCAGCAGCGTCACGAGCGTGCGCGCGTCGGCCCGCTGCGGGTCGAGGTGCTCGGCGTAACACATCACGATCACGTGGGCGTAGGAGCCGACGTCGAGCGCTTCGAGCGTCGCGCGGTCGGTCGTGTTGCCGTGGCGCACCTCGACGGCGAGGTTGGCGAGGCCCGCGCACTCCAGCGCGATCGCGTCGGCGGCGTCGGTCGTGTCGGCCATCAGCGTCACGACCGAGCCGGGCGCGACGTAGTGGTCGAGCTCGTTGACGACCGTGCTCGTGCGCGAGTTCCAGCCGATGATCAGGACCCGCTGGGCGGCGTCGGGGACGCGCTCGCCGTTGACGATCGTGCTGAGGTCGGGCGTGCCGGCGTAGCGCTGGACCTGCTCCAGCACCGAGTCGTCCTCGGCGACCGCGATCACGCGGTCGCCCTCCTCCAGCAGCGTCTCGGCCGGCGGGTTGACGAGGATCTCGCCGTCGGCGCGCTGGATCCCGATCACGGTCGCGTGCTCGTAGGCGAGCAGCGCCTCGCCGTAGCTGACGCCGGTCAGGACCGGGTCGTCGCGGAAGTAGATCTCCTCGCCGTCGAAGTCGAGCAGCTCGACGTAGGCGGCCGAGACGCCCGACTGGCGCGACGCCTGCACGATCAGCTTCGCGATCGTCTCGCGCTTGTCGACGAAGGCGGCCTGGTCGCCGCCGACGAGGTGGGCGGCCTCGAGGTTGGCGGGGTCGTGGATCTCGGCGACGATCTCGTAGCCGTCCTCGCGCCGGTGCGGACCGCGCGTCAGCGCCAGCACCGTCTTGATCACCTCGGAGTCGGGATCGTCGG
Source organism: Conexibacter stalactiti (assembly GCF_033542075.1). Lineage (NCBI taxonomy): Bacteria > Bacillati > Actinomycetota > Thermoleophilia > Solirubrobacterales > Conexibacteraceae > Conexibacter > Conexibacter stalactiti. The sequence continues at coordinate 9,172 of NZ_JAWSTH010000001.1, read as the reverse complement.
ACTCGGGCGAGAGCACGATCACCGAGCGCGCGGCGCGCGGGTTGGCGATCGCGACGTCGGCGAGGTCGATCGGCGAGCCGGTGCGGCAGATCACGCGCGTGCCCTTCATGTCGGGCACCTTCGCGCGGATCGCGTCCTCCATCTCGACCTTGTCGCGGTCGGCGAGGATCACGATCGTCGGGTCGGACTCGCTCTCGTTCGCGATCGCCAGCTCCGGCAGGATCGTGAAGACGGCGTCCGACCAGCCGAGCACGAGCGTGTGGTCGTGCTCGACGACGAACGAGCGGCCCTTGCGCAGCTCCAGCAGCTTCTCGTCGAGCGCCGTCGCGATCACGCCGATCAGCGCCGAGACGATGAAGAGGCCGCCGAGCGTGACGACCAGCATCGCGACGAGGAACTGCCAGCTGCCGCCGTCGCCGGCGACGGTGCCGGGGTCCATCGCGTGCATCAGCGTGCTGAACAGCTGGCCGATGAAGCTCTTTCTGCCCTCGTCGGGGACGAGGCCGAAGACGAGCACGACGACCGCGCCGGCGCCGATCAGCGCCAGCGTCAGCAGCGCCAGCCAGCCGACGAGCGCGACCGGCCCGCGCGACATCGTCGCGTCGAAGCGATAGCGCAGCCGCTGGCGGCGGGTCGGCACGGGCGCCGCGGTGAAGCGGCGCTCGCCTCTGGGCGCGCGCAGGTTCGTCGCCGTCCCGGCGGCGAATCTCGACTTGGTGCGCTCGCGCGCGAGCCGTCCGGTGCTCGACATCGTCGTCGTCCTCTGCTGCCAAGGGGGCCTGGAAGATGTTGCGACTTGGTGAATCGGCCGCGCGGGCGCGCTTCTTGAGCAGGTGGCGGGCGGGGCGGGGCCCGGCCGGCGCGCTTGGCGCGGCTCAGCTCACCGCGCCGGCCGCGACGACGGCCGCGGCCGCCAGCAGCAGCGCGCCGACCGCGGAGCCGATCGGCAGCCGCGGCGGCGCGAAGCGCTCGGCCGTCATCGTCGCCGCGAGCGCGAGCATCAGCGCGAGGTTGGCGCTGCCGAGCCCGAACATCACCAGCATCAGCGCCCAGCAGCAGCCGACGCAGGAGCGGCCGTAGGCGATCCCGATCCGCAGCGCGTCGGCGCCCGGGCGCGCGCCGCTCCAGCCGGTCGCGAGGAAGGCGCGCGGCGAGCGGCAGGCCGTCAGGCAGCGCTGCTTCAGCGGCGAGAACTGGTAGGCGCCGGCGAGCGCCAGCGTCGCGGCGCCGACGAGACCGGGCCGCGCAGCGAGCCAGCCGACCGCGTCGACGCCGGCGTGCACGAGCAGGTCGGCGGCGCGGAAGAGGTAGCCGACGAGCAGCCAGACGGCGAGGAAGCCGGCGACCAGCAGCAGCCGCAGCCGCAGGCGCTCGCGCGCGTCGCGGCTGCGCGTGAGGCGGTCGAAGGCGCGCACCAGCCCGGTCGCGCTCGGCAGCATCATCGCGGTGCTCATCAGCAGCCAGCCGCCGAGGAAGAAAACGATCGCGGCTGCCTGCCCGGCGGCGCTCGCCGGCTCGTAGGCGTGGCTGAGGTAGCGCGCGTAGGGCGAGGCGCCCCACGCCAGCAGCGCGACGAGCGCCAGCAGCGCGAGCGCGGCCGCGAAGGCGTGCGCGCCGAGCAGCCGCGGCGCCGCGCGGCCCACGCGTCAGACCTCGTGCGCGTAGCCGAAGCGGCCGCTCGTCGTCGAGCGCGCGACCGCGTCGATCTTCGGCGTCGCCGGCAGCTCCAGCTCGAAGGTGCGGGCGCGGCCGGCCTCGCCGATCGGTCCCAGCAGGTTGGCGAGCACGCCGTCGTTGATCGTGATCGTGCGGCCGTTGGCACCGACGAGCAGCTCCGACTCGACCAGCACGCGCGGTCCGACGCGCAGCTGCGTCGCGCGGCCGTCGGTCGTGAAGGAGACCGGCGCCCGCTCGATCAGCTGCGGCCCCTCCTCCTCCATTCTCGCCAGCTCGCCGAGCGGCCCGCCGAGCTGCCCGGTGAAGGCGTCGCTGAGCGCTTGGAACTGGCCGTCATCGGCGCGCTCGTCGACCACGAGCGCCATGTGCAGGTGCTGCGGCCGCTCACGGTGGCCGCCGTGCTGCGAGAGGCTGACGACCGTCAGCCCCGCGACGTCGAAGCCGTTGATCGTGCCGCGCTCGATCTGCCACGCGATCAGGCCGGTGCACTCGTCCTCGTCGGGCTCCTGCTCGAACCAGCACGGGCAGGGCACCGAGCAGTCGCACGCCTCGAAGAACCGCCCCCTCAGCTCATACCCCATGGCTGGTTTCTACTCGCCCCGCTCACCGTCGGTCAAATAATTGGCGCGCAGAAGTCCAGAAACCGGTTGACAGCCGCGGCGAACCCGCCGTAGCGTCCTCGCCGTCAACCGCGGAGATCGGGATCCGCGGACTTCACGCGATTCGGGGGCCGGCGCCGTGAGCAGCGGCAGGGGCACGCGCAGGATGACGATCGACGGGCATCGCGTCCGCATCCTCGGCGACGAGCGGCCGAGACCGTTTCGCGGCTTCTTCGCCGGCGACGAGCTGCCGGGCGATCACCACGCCGGCGAGGCGGTCGCGTCGGTCGACGCCGGCGACCAGCCGCCGCCCGGCGTCGTCGTGATCGAGGTCGACGGCGCTCGCTTCGAGGCGCACGCCGTGCCCGCCGGCTGGTTCCACCTGCACGCGCTGCCGTTCCAGCGCTTCGCGTCGGTCGAGCAGGCCGCGCGCGAGATCGTGCAGCTGATCGACCAGGGGGTCCTCCGTGGCAGATCGTAGAAACCAGAACAAGATGACGCCCGCCGAGCGGGAGCGGTTCGTCAGAGCGCTGCTGCGGATGAAGAGAGACAGAGCGGCCGCGTACAGATACGACCAGTACCCGGAGATGCACGCGCTCGCGGCGCCGGACGTCCCGCCCCCCGACATCGTCGACGAGAACCCCGCCCATCGCGGCCCCGCCTTCGGTCCGTGGCACCGCTACTTTCTCGCGCGCTTCGAGCAGGACCTGCAGGAGGCCGACCGCAGAGAGGGCGGCGACGGCAGACTGATGCTGCCGTACTGGGACTGGGTCAACGACAACGCCACGACCCCCAACCGCCAGCGCGGCCAGATCTGGGACGACGCCTTCATGGGCGGCGACGGCGCGCCCGTCAGCTCTGGCCCGTTCGCCGCCGCCAGCGGCAGATGGAGAACGGTCGGCGGCGCCGGCAACCTCGTGCGCGCCTTCGGCGGCTCGATCGCGTCGCTGCCGACGAAGGCCACCGTCGCCGACGCAATGCTCGCCGAGGGCTACGACACGAGACCGTTCGACGACAGCATGGGGTACGCGACCGGCGTCTCGCAGCCGCCCGCGCCGAGCGCGACCGGCGCCGCCGGCGGCACGCTCGCGCCGGGGATCTATCAGGTCGTCACGACCTACATGAACGGCGCCGGCGAGACGCGCCCGTCACCGCCGACCGCCGTCTGCGTCGGCGGCGGCTGTGCGCCCGCCAACGCCTTCAACGCGATCGTCGTCAGTTCGCCGCCGGCCGCGGCGAGAGGCACCGCGACCGGCTACCGCACCTACGTCAGCCCCGTCAACGGCAGCGCCGACGACGCGCGGCTGGAGGGCGCCTTCACCGCGATCGGGACGCCGGTCACGATCAGATCGCTGAGAAGCGGCGACAGACGGCCGGGCATCAACACGACCAGCAGCTTCCGCAACATCCTCGAAGGGTGGGCGAGCAGAAGCGGCGACATCGATGTGCACAACCGCGTCCACGTCTGGGTCGGCGGCTCGATGCTGCCGGGCACCTCGCCCGACGACCCCGTCTTCTTCATGCACCACTGCAACATCGACCGCCTGTGGGCGCAGTGGCAGGCGCAGCACCCCGGCCAGAACTATCCGGTCGACGTGCTGAGAATCGGCAGCGCCGGCAGACGCCCGCACGGCCTCAACGAGCCGATGCCGCCGTGGATCGGCGCAGAGCTGGTGACGCCGGCGCAGGTGCTCGACCACACCAGACTCGTCGTCCGCGGCAGACCGGCCGGCTACACCTACGACACCGACCCGCTCCCGTTCGGGTTGAACGTCAGCCCCTGAGCGATGGCCGGGATCGCCGACATCGCCGCCGGAGTCCGCTGCGCGCTGGAGCCGATCGACAACGCGCTCACCAACGAGACGATGCTGGCCGAGTTCTTCGCCGACCTCGGCTGGGAGGTGAGAGCGTCGCCCGGCGCGATGGGAGCGATCCGCACCGCCTTCGCGATCGGTCCCGCCTTCGACGCCGCGCTCGCCGTCGCGCAGCAGCTGGAGACCGGCGGCTCGACGCCGAGCCCGGCGCTGGCGAACTCGCTGCGGGAGGCGCTCGTCGGGCTGATCGACGCCTTCAAGGCGCTCTCGCAGGCACCGCCGACCGGCGGCCTGCCGGCGCCGCTCAACAGCGCCGCCTTCTGGCAGGAGATAGGGGTCGCGCTCGCCGACAGCCTGCTGCTCAAGCACGTCGAGCGGGCGCAGCCGATCGCCTTCGCGCTGCTGCGGATGAGCGGCCTCGCGGAGATCACCGTCGAGACGCCCAGAGGCGCCGGGCGGATGCCGTACGAGCGCTGGAACATCCGCTGGGACCGGCTGCCGCGCGTGATCGGCGAGCCCGACAGACTGATCCGCGAGGTGTGGGGCTGGGGCGGCGCGAGCTTCAACCACGCGCTGCTCGACGAGATCCTCGGGCAGACGCTGCGCGCGCTGCGGATCCCCGCGCGCACGACGCCGCCCACCGCGCCCCAGCGCGCGCGCTGGTACGCCGACGACAACCCGGCGCTGAGAGATGTGCGGACGCTCGCGGTGCCGCTGATCGCGCAATCGAGCGTCGACCGCTCCGTCTACGCCGAGCTGGGGCTCGCGCTGACGCCGATCCCCCCGAGAGGGCAGCCGAGAGCGGCGCCGGCCGGCTTCGCGCTGATGCCGCTGGCGAACGGCAGACTGACCGGCGGCAGCGGCTCCTCCGACGCGCTCGTGCGGCTGCTGGTGCGCGGCGGCTTCGACCTCGACGCGGTGCTCGGCGCCGAGATACGGCCCAGCGGCGTCGAGCTGTTCGCCGACGTCGGCAGAGCGTCGCTCGATGCCGAGGTGCGCGTCGCGGCGAGACCGCCGAGACCGTTCATCCTCGTCGGCGACCCCGGCGGCTTCCGCCTCGAGGCCGGCGGCGCCGAGATCGGCGTCGGCGTCAGAGGCCAGCTCGCCGACCCCGAGCTGACGGTCCGGCTCGGCACCGGCACGCCCGAGGGCGGGCAGACGCCGAAGCTCGCGATCGTGATCCAGACCTCGGAGGCCGACGGCTTCCTCGGCAAGCTGATCGGCACCAACCCGCTGCGCTTCGAATTGGGCGGCGCGGTCGTGTGGTCGTCGAGATCGGGCCTGCACTTCGAGGGCTCGGGCGGCTTCGAGTGGACGATCCCGCTCAACCTCAACCTCGGCCCGGCGGAGATCAGCACGCTGACGCTCGCGCTCGGTGCCGGCAGCGGCGGCGTCGAGATCGGCGCCGGCGTGACCGGCAGAGCGATGCTCGGCCCGCTGACCGCCGTCGTCGAGCAGTTCGGGCTCGCCGTCACGCTCAGATTCGGCGATGCCAGAGGCGACCTCGGCCCGCTCAACGTCGCGCTCGGCTTCAAGCCGCCGAAGGGGATCGGCCTCGCCATCGACGCCGGCGTCGTGAAGGGCGGCGGCTACCTCTTCTTCGACAACGAGAGAGGCGAGTACGCGGGCGCCCTGGAGCTGACCTTCGCGAGCTTCCTGTCGCTGAAGGCGATAGGGCTGCTGAACACGAGAATGCCGGACGGCTCCAGAGGCTTCTCGCTGCTGATCATCATCACGGCCGAGTTCGGCAGCGGCATACAGCTCGGCTTCGGCTTCACGCTGATCGGCGTCGGCGGCCTGCTCGGGCTCAACCGCACGATGCGGCTGCAGCCGCTGATGGAGGGCGTCCGCACCGGCGCGATCAACTCGGTGATGTTCCCGAGAGACGTCATCGCGAACGCGCCGAAGATCATCAGCGACCTGCGCACGCTGTTCCCGCCGGAGAACGGCAAGTTCCTGATCGGGCCGATGGCGAAGCTCGGCTGGGGGACGCCGACGCTCGTCTCGCTGGCGCTCGGGATCATCATCGAGATCCCCGGCAACCTCGCGATAATCGGGGTGCTGCGGATCGCGCTGCCGGCCGACCAGGTCGCGGTCGTCGTGATCCAGGTCAACTTCGCCGGCGCGATCGAGTTCGACAAGAAGCGCGTCTACTTCTTCGCCTCGCTGTTCGACTCACGCGTCCTCTTCCTGACGATAGAAGGGGAGATAGCGGTCGTCGCGCAGTTCGGCGACGACGCCACCTTCGTGCTCAGCGTCGGCGGCTTCCACCCGCGCTTCGACCCGCCGCCGCTGCCGGTCCCGATCCCGAGACGGATCGCGGTCAACATCATCAACACCGCCGTCGCGCGCGTCCGCGTCGAGGGCTACTTCGCCGTCACCTCCAACACGGTCCAGTTCGGCGCCCGCGCGGAGCTGTTCTTCGGCTTCTCCGCGCTCAACGTGCAGGGCTCGATCGGCTTCGACGCGCTGTTCCAGTTCTCGCCCTTCCACTTCGTGATCGAGGTCTCGGCGTCGTTCTCGGTGAAGGTCTTCGGGATAGGGCTGTTCAGCATCAGCGTGCGGATGTCGCTGGAGGGGCCGACGCCGTGGCGAGCACGCGGCACCGGCTCGATATCGATCCTCTTCTTCGACATAGACGTCGACTTCGACGTCACCTGGGGCGAGGCGCGCGACACCCAGCTGGAGCCGGTCGACGTGCTGCCGCTGCTGGCGGCCGAGCTGCAGAAGGCGGAGGGCTGGAAGGCGCTGCCGCCGGCGCCCAGCAACCTGCTCGTCTCACTGCGCAGACTCGACCCCGGCAGAGCGGCCGAGGACCTGCTCGTGCTGCACCCGCTCGGCGCGCTGCAGGTGACGCAGCGGGCCGTGCCGCTCGACCTCACGATCGACAAGGTCGGCAACCGCAAGGCGGCCGACGCGAAGCGCTTCTCGGTCGCGGCCGGCAGAGGGCTCGCCAAGCGCGCCGACGTCAGCGAGCAGTTCGCACCCGCGCAGTACCGCGACATGGCCGACGCCGAGAAGCTCGGCAAGCCGGCGTTCGAGCGCGAGCACGGCGGGATCGAGCTGACGCCGGCCGGCCAGGAGATCGCCTCCGGCGCGCTCGTCAAGCGCGTCAATCGCTACGAGCTGTCGACGATCGACACCGCCTTCCAGCGGCGGCGGATCCGCTTCCACGCCTTCCCCTCGACGCTGTTCGTGCACTTCCTCGCCGGCTGCGCGATCGCCCGCTCGCCGCTGTCGCAGGCGATCAAGGACCAGCACGACCCGTTCGCCCCGGCCGACAAGATCGCCGTCGGCGACGAGGGCTGGACCGTCGCCTCCCAGCAGGACAACAGCGCCGTCGGCACGGCCTTCGCGAGCGAGGCGCAGGCGCAGGACGCGCTCGCCGCGCACCTCGCCGCCAACCCCGGCGCCGCCGTCCACGTGATCCCGGCCTTCGAGGTGGCGGCATGACCGATCTCGGCACCTACTCGTTCCTGCCGTGGCTGCGCCACGGGATCGCGAACACCGTCACCGCCGCTGACTTCGACAGAAGCGTCAGAGCGCGCGCGACCGTCGGCGTCGAGCTGCAGCTGACCGGCGAGCCGGTCAGAGGCTCGACGACGCTGAGACAGACGGTCAGACGCGACGTGCAGATCTTCGGTCCCGGCGACGTCGTCGGCCTCGACGCGCGCGCGATCGTGCGCGTCGAGCCGCGCAACCTCGTGACGGCGTACGAGCCCAACTACATGCCGCACGTCGAGTTCTACGACGAGGACCTGCCGTGGCGCTACACCCCGGCCGCGCCCGACGGCAGCAGAATGAGACTTCGGCCGTGGATCGCGCTCGTCGTGCTGGCCGACGGCGAGTTCCAGGAGCGCGCCGTGCAGGGCGCGCCGCTGTCCGCGATCGCGGTGCTCGACCCGAGCGCGCTGCCGCCGGCCGGCGACCTGTGGGCGTGGGCGCACGTGCACGTCAACAGAGACCTCGCCAGAAGCGCGAGAGAGATGCGCTCGACCGACATGGCCGCGGTGCTGCCGCGGCTGAGATCGGCGCTCGCGAGCAACCCCGACCTCGCCTGCTCGCGGATCGTCTGCCCGCGGCGGCTGAGCGCCAACGTCGGCTACGAGGCGTTCGTCGTGCCGGTCTTCGAGAGCGGCCGGCTCGCCGGGCTCGGGCTCGACCCGGCGCTCGCGCCGTACGCGACCGCCTCCGCGTGGGAGGAGTACAGAGGCCGGCCCGTGCCGGAGCTGCTGCCCGTCTACCACCGCTGGCGCTTCCGCACCGGCGAGCTGCAGGACTTCGAGTCGCTCGTGCGGCTGCTGCAGCCGAAGCCGATCGACCCGCGCGTCGGCGTGCGGCCGCTCGACGTGCAGAGACCCGGTTCCGGCCTGCCGGGGATCCTCAGCCCGAGACTGGGCGGGATCCTCCAGCTCGGCGGCGCGCTGCGGATCCCCGACGAGTCGCTCAGCGCGGACGAGGTCGCCAGACGCAGAGCGTTCGACGTGTGGGCGACCAGCGAGGGCAGACCGCCGCACCCGTTCCAGCAGGCGATGGCCGACGCGATCAACCTCGCCGACGACTACGCACACGTGCCGGTGCCGGACGCGAACGCCGCCGCCGGCATCGGCGAGCAGCCTGACGACCCGGTCGTGACGATGCCGCTCTACGGCCGCTGGCACGCGCTCCAGCAGCGGCTGCTGCGCGAGCGCGACGGCACGCCGGTGAGACCGGACGACAACTGGGTCGCCGACCTCAACCTCGATCCGCGCCATCGCGTCGCCGCCGGCTTCGGCACGCGGATCGTGCAGGAGAACCAGGAGTCGTACATGGACGCCGCCTGGAGACAGGTCGGCGACGTGCTCGCGGCCAACGCCGCGATCCGCCGCGCGCAGCTCGCGAAGCTCGCGGCCGGCGGCCTCTACCGACGCCATCTCGTCACGCTCGGCGCCGCCGACCCCGGCCGCGCCTTCGCGCTGACGGCGCCGCTGCACGCGCGCGTGCTCGACAGCGGCGCGACCGTCCGCCACCGCCGCGGCGCGAGCTTCCTGCCGCCCGTGATGACCGCGGCTCCGCTGCGGCGGGCGCTGCGTCCGCGCGGGC